>CBIHLW010000015.1:0-16751 GCA_966210755.1 uncultured bacterium | reverse complement strand
ATACCATGAACGAGGTTTGTTGATGCTATGTCTAACATGAATATATCATAACCCACATATGGCTGAAACCTTAACTGGAAGCCATTCATATGGATCGCCCAACAAAGAAGTACAAGCACAGGCTTGCGTGGTATGCTTCACAATTCCTTTTTCATTAGCCAGTCCCGTTGAACATCATCTCCCAATAAAAAATCTGTTTCATCAAATTTTTCAAATCCCCATTGATGGTAAAACCTGATTGCCCTTTCGTTTTTTTCCCATACACCCAGCCAGACAACCTGTTTACCCCTGCTTATGGCAATATCAAGACTGGCCTGCATGAGTGCTTTGCCAACGCCGGATCCAATCCTGTTCTTAATTGCATATAATCTTGCGATCTCCAGCGCGTTTTTATGCCTGAGTGAAATGGGTTTTTTGGCATCCCTGATTTTTACATACCCTGCTACGCCTGACCCATCATAAGCAATAAGAAATAAATTTTCAGCGGCGCCCACTTCAAGCATTAGTTTTCCTTTGGTGAACTGTTCATTCAGGAATTTGTCCATATCCACGGAAGAATTGTCTGCAGCAAAAGCATCATAAAAAGTTGAATGGCTTATATCCGCGATCAGCGAAGCATCTTCTATACCGGCATATCGTATGGAAAGGCTCATAGATCAAATTACTAAGTTGATAATAAATGACGGTAATTTTTTTAGCTTACAAACAAATCCATAAAACAGGTGTGTGCTAAAAAGGAGAACATGACGGATAGCTGAGCTGAGGATATGAAGGATCAACGGGCAACCGGCAACCGTCAACCGTCAATCGTAAATCGTAAATCGGCTACCAGCAGGTATAATAACAGAGACCTTATTCATAAAATGAAATCCTGCCTCTGGCTTCGTACCCTAACTTCGTACCCATTTCTTTGTACTGCTAATTTTTTATTATGGACGATGAACATTTCATGAGACAGGCACTTGTACAGGCCCAAACTGCTTTCGAAGAAGAAGAAGTGCCTGTAGGTGCTGTAGTGGTTGTAAACAACAGGATCATTTCGAGGGGATACAACCAGGTGGAAAAATTAAATGATCCTACCGCGCATGCTGAGATCATTGCCCTTACTTCAGCATTCAATTATTTAGGCAGTAAATATCTTCCCGATGCCACTATTTATATTACTGTAGAACCATGCCTCATGTGTGCCGGTGCCTTATACTGGAGTAAGATCGGGCGGGTAGTATTTGGTGCTGCCGATGAAAAGAATGGATACCTCCATATTACGGGCAACACTTCACCGTTTCATCCAAAAACAGTATTGGTAAGCGGAATATTAAAAGAAGAATGTGCAGCCCTTATGAAATCTTTCTTCAAACAAAAAAGATAATATGGCTACCATTACCCCAACCGGCAAAGTGGAGATCCGCAATCCAAATACCGGCCGCACAATGAATATTGACAAATCAGTTTATGATCTTTTTTCAAAGGCGATATATCATACGCTGAAGAAAAATAAAGCACTAACCTTTACAGAAATCGTTGAAGGGGTTTATAATTGTTTCAGGGAGCAAAAAACAAAATTTGAAGGTTCTGTGGAATGGTATACCATTTCGGTTAAGCATGATATGCATGCAAGGAATGTGATTGATGTTTTCACCGAAAAAGGAAAGAAACTTCACCGACTGAAAAAATGAAAGCTGCCCCGAAGAGCAGCCCGCATTTATTTTATGTAATAAAATCATTGATCCCACCACAATTTTTCAGTAACATCCAGTGAACCCGGAACGTTTGCACTGTTGCGACTTAATTCTACAGCAGGATAAACCAGTCTTCTGATAAATGTATTGGTAACAACATTTAATGGCAACTGAAAACCCGGATAAGCATATTCAAATCTTCTTGCATCATCCCAGGTAACCGGCATCAGAAACATAGCCTTATATTTTTCCCTGAAAATATCTGCAAGCGTAAGATTCGCCTGTCCTACACCAACCGACGGATGTGCCAGATAAGTAGCAATGGCTGTTCCGGATACGCCCATCTTTGTCATGTTTGCAGTGATGGCTGCAATATATGCCGTGTATGCCCTTGGTCTGTTATTGCTTCTCAGTGCAGCTTCCGCCTCAATGAATTTTAATTCATCGTAAGTGATAATGAATAAAGGAGAATTTGGACTTGAATAATATCCGGTAAGGCTCACATATGATTCGTCCTTTGTAGTACCGGAACCGGTACGGCCCTTGCCATTCCGGGTACCCCTGTAATCACCAAATTGCGTTAGGCTGGCTGTTAATGGAAGCCTTGGATCAACAAGTGTAAGAGTTGATCCGTCCATCAAGTCAACATAATATTCAGACAGCCATCCATCCAGTAAAAGATTTTGATTATTTAAAGCCACCTGGTTCCATGGATTGCGCACAGAGAAAGTAGTTATAAATGCATCATGAGCGGTTGATGTATAGGCGGCATCCACTTCCGCCAAAACATTAGCGGCATTATACTGTGGTGTATCGCTTAACTGATTTAGCAACCGCGCTTTTAAAGCATGCGCCGTACGTATCCATGCAGCAGTACTGCCTTTATGGATCATGTCCGGATTGCCCGATGCCGATGTAGGGATGGTAATAGTTGAACTGGACTGACCCAATAATGCAATTGCCTCATCGAGAAGCGAAATGCTTTTATTAAAAATTGATTGCGCATCATCGTAGGAAGGGGTAAGGTTCTCCCCGCTGAATGCATCATTGAAAGGAGCGGCGCCCCACAAATTGTGAATCAGCTGAAGATCCATAGACTGAAGCACCTTGGCTACTCCCTGATACTGGGTTGCGCCTTGTTCTGCAGCCATTTTTTCAAGATCATACGCATCGGTAAGGTTATCGTATAAGGAAGTCCAGGTACCACTTGCATCAATAGGCTCATACACATCTGTTGGTGATGCAGGATTGGGGGAAGCAAGGTATTGTACGTAATAAGAAGTAATATTTGATACCCTGAATACATTCAATGCTGCATTCTGGGTAACCCTGGCCAGTAGTCCATTTATAGGTGCTGTGGTTGGGGCATTTGGGTTTGTATTGATATCAAGAAACTTTTTACATGAAGAAAAAGCTCCAATCAAAACAAACATGATGATATATCGGTAGTACATTCTCATAATACTGATTTAAAAGTTTACATTAAGGCTTAATAAATAACTGCGGATAGCGGGATACGTGAATCCACTGAAGGCATCTACATTGCTGCCTGCACTGAAGCTGCTTGTTTCAGGATCATAACCGGTGTAATCGGTAAACAACAGGAGATTATTACCTGTAAATGTAATGGAGGCTCCCTGTATCACTTTATTCTTAAGTATCCTTGATGGAACATCATAGCTGAGACTAAGATTCCGCAATCTTATCCATGAAGCATCTTCAACAAAATTTTCTGTAACTGTTCTGTAAACATTACGGTAGAAACCTGCTGAATAATTTCTGCCATCAGGACCTATGCCCTGTCCCAGGAAAACCACCTGGGTATTTGGCGTACCGTTGGCGAGCACACCATCAAATGTTGTAGTGGTATTTCTGTTTTCAGTGTATTTGGCAATTCCAAATGCAGCCATGAAATTTCCCAGCTGGTTATATCTATCCATACCCTGTTGTGTTTCCCAGAGAAATGATAACGTGAAATTTTTATAGCTAAGTGTATTGGTTAAACCTGCAATCCAGTCTGGTTGTGAATTTCCAAGTATACGTTGTGTACCGTCACGAACAGGAAAACCTGCGTTGCTTCCTGTTGATGCAATGATAAGCGGTAAAGATCCGTCTACAGTGATCTTATCGTCTATTTTGGATCCATAATATCTTGAATAAGATGAACCATAGATATTTCCAACAGGATAACCCGGTACATATTTCATGGTTGCAGTTGAACCAGAGTAACCAAAATGCGAGGCCAGAACAATTTCAGTAAGCCCTTCACGGATGCTTAACACCTTATTCCTGTTCCTTGAAAAATTTAGTGTGGCATCCCAGCGGAAATTATTATTTCTTACCGGAGATCCGTTCAACACAATTTCAATTCCTTTATTTTCAATTTCTCCTGCATTGATAATAACACTGGTGAATCCTGATGTTGGTGAAACTGCTACAGGAATGATCTGATCGCGGCTATTTAATTTATACCATGTAAAATCAACACCCAGCCTGTTATTAAACAACCGGAGGTCGGTACCCAGTTCAATGGATTCTGTACGTTCTGGTTTCAGCCTTTCATCACCTTTTGTATTGCTTCTTGTCCACACAACCTGTCCAGATGAGGTAACAACAGTTGGTGAGTAAGTAGTACTTGTTTCATACGGATTGGTATCCTTTCCTGTTTCTGCCCATGAAGCTCTCAGTTTTCCGAAACTGAGCCAGTTTGGCATTGTGAAATGATCGGAGAAAGCATATGCCAGACTTACTGAAGGATAAAAGAATGAATTCAATCCTGCCGGCAGGGTTGATGACCACTCATTTCGTCCGGTAACATTCAGGAATAGAAAATCATCCCAACTCAATGACAGGTCACCGTAAGCACTTACGATCCTGTATTCTTCCAGGTACTCCGTTGTTGACCTTACCTTACTGTTATTGAGCGATAACAGATCCGGCACATCAAGCTCACTTCCGCTGGCACTAACACGGGTATACTTTCTTGCACGAACTTCATTTCCTGCTCTTAACACGGTTCCGAACTTGTCGGTCCAGTCTTTCTTAAAAGTAGCCATGGCAATTGAATTCAGAATAGTCTGACTCAGCCTGTCTTCGGTTACAAAACCAAGTCCATTATCTGAAAATGGCACCTCACCTACCAGGCCTTTAGGTCCCGGACCTGTATGACGGCGGTTGTCAGCAAAGAAATCCATACCCAGTTTATAATCAAGATCCAGCCAGGTTAACGGCGAATAGGTGAATGAGGCATTACCCAAAATGCGGTTCACATTATCCTTGAAACGGTTGGAATAGGTTCCATAAATTGGATTGTCGTTACCGTAAGTATTCATGGTTCCATCGGGCTTGATATAATCTTTTACATCATGCCTGGGCGACCAGTAAGAAAGTTGCTCATTATACCTGTCCGCATTTACTCTCAGTCCACCTGAATTGATAAAATATAATGAAGGACTGAATTTTAGTTTATCACTAAGCCTGAACTGGCCATTTAATCTTGCTGAGATATTCCTGTAATCTGAATTTGGTATTACACCCTCCTGATTGAAATAGGAAAATGAAGAACTAAGTAATGCGTTTTCTGTTCCACCAGACAGTGTGAGCGAACTTCTGAACTGGTTTCCATTTTCATAACCCCTTGCATAATGGTGAAAGATCTCATCAGGATGTGTAGGATCAAGTGCCCTGGCCGCTTCAACTGTTGGTCCCCAGGAAGGGAAAAAATCTGTAGCGTTATAAATACTCATTGAGCCCTGAGAAAACATTCTTTGAACTTCAGGGAATTTATTTACCTGGTCAATGCCATAGGTGGTTGTAAA
This sequence comes from uncultured bacterium, assembly GCA_966210755.1. GTDB lineage: Bacteria > Bacteroidota > Bacteroidia > Chitinophagales > Chitinophagaceae > Flavisolibacter. Next base: position 11,254 of record CBIHLW010000015.1, on the reverse strand, counting down.
TCCAACACGCATTTTTCCGGCATGACCGCTTTTAGTAGTAATTACAACAACGCCATTAGAACCTGCCTGCCCGTAAAGTGCAGTTGCGGCACCACCGCGTAAAACAGAAATTGATTCAATATCATCAGGATTGATATCGGCAGCCCTGTTTGACAAACCACGCAAACTACCTGCGGATGAAACGGTAGTTGTGCTATTATCCATAAGCACGCCATCTATAATAAAAAGTGGCTGGTTGTCCTTTCCGGGGTCAAGCGATTTAATACCTCTTATCACAATGCGCGATCCCTGACCGGGTGCGCCCCCGCCACTATTGATCTGAACACCTGCTGCCTGGCCGCGAAGGGCATTCACCACATTTGTTTGTTTTGAACGGGACAGTGCTTCACCACCCACTTCCTGTGCTGAATAACCAAGCGCTTTTTTCTCTCTTCGTATACCCAGTGCCGTTACCACTACTTCCGACATAGGCCCGGATAACCTGAGGCTGACGTTATAATTATTTTCAGAACCAATAATTATTTCCTGAGGCTGACGACCTGTATAGGTTAACACAAGTACAGGACTTGCACCCGTAACGGTAATGGTAAACATTCCCCTCTCATTTGTTACCACACCATTTGAAGTACCTTTTTGTACAACAGAAACAGAAGGTAAAGGAGCTCCGGTTTCGTCGGTTACCGTTCCGGTCACTTCCCGGCTTTGGGCCAATACAAACTGGGGAAGAGAAAATAAAATGATTAACCATGCGAGAAGCAGTGATTTTTTCATAAAGCTTAATTTAACGTTTTTTGGTTTATGTGATCTGTTCAGGTAAGGCTACAGAGTATAAGAATTCACAGCGTACAAATTCATATAAAAATTACGGATAAATACCGCTCCCTTTACATTTTTTTTTGTTTTTTATACAACTTCGTCTTTCTATTAAATACGAGACAGGCAGGAAGTCGTATCCGTATTTTACCAAAAAAAATCAACATTTAAAATAAGGGCCGTTTCTCAACGGCCCTTTGTTGTTTTTGGTTTTCAGGTTATACTTTGTTGTTTAAAATTTTATCCATCTTTTAAACAGTGAAGGCTTATGGCTTATCCCACCACACTTTACCATACTGGGTGTTCTGTCCGCCGAATTGTCTTTGTAATGCTTCATTATAATTTTCAGCATTATTAAAAGCTTCGTTATCGGGATAGCCCAGTCTTGTTGGAACAGCTTTTCCACCAGGCGAAACCAGATTATCGGGATAGCCTGTTCTTCTCCATTCGGCCCAGGCTTCATAACCGTGCATAAACAGATGAACATAGCGCTGGTTTGCGATCTGTTCAAGTGCCCTTGCCGGATTATAGATCACTTCTGCATTGGCCAGATAAGCTGCAAGACCGGTTGTACTACCTGTCCATTGGCGGAATGACTGTTCAATTGCCAGATCGTAATTTGATTTGGCGGCTACATCCCCACCAGGTATCCATCCTCTTTTGGCAGCTTCTGCCAGTGCAAATAATGCCTGCGAATAGGTAACCAGGTAGATCGGTGCATTCTGTGCATAGAGCGCCGTGCCAAGCAGGGAAACGCCTGTTGTATTGGGAATACCATTGGTTGTTCCGAATTCCAGACCAACATAGTTGCCTCCATTAATGGTTGGCTTACCATAAACCGCAAGCCTTGGATCGCCCAATGGCTCCATGTAATCAACCAGGGTTTCAGTAAGCGCCCACCATTCCCTGTTTTGAGATACTACCTGTCCGTACCAGTAATTCTGGTTATTGGCATCTGCAAGATGCTTGAAAACAAAATTATCCGAATTGGAAGTCATGATACCATTATTCCTTGCCTTATTGAATTCATCTGCAGCTTTTGTTGCATTCACCTCGGAAAGACGCAGTGCCATGAGCATGTGAATGGTGTTTCCAAATTTTTTCCATTTGCTCATGTCACCATTGTAAATAATATCGCCGGAAATACTACCTGTTGTGATCTGGGCATTGGCTTCATCAAGTAACGCAAACAGGGCATTATAGATCGACTCCTGTGTATCGTATTCAGGAGTAAAATCTTCCTGGCCTTTTAATGCCTGCGTGAAAGGAACATCGCCCCATCTGTCAGTAATATTCCAGAAATAATAAGCCTTCAGGATCTTGGCAACGGCCAGCTGATTTACATTAGGCATCACTGCCAGATCCTGTGAAGTAAGAACAGTTTCAATATTCATTAAAGGACCGGTATACCAGCCATAAAAACTTGTGCTTCCGTCCGGATAAAGTGAAGCACCTACATATTGGGTTTCCGCTAAATACTGGGCCATAAATTCTCCTTGTGGTGAAGAGCTCAGTCCAGGCAGGGAGAGCATGGCATTTGCCAGTAATTGCGCAGCGGAAGCCTGGCTAGGAACGTTGGGGCTGCGATTGATATCAGCATCAAATTTATTGCAACCCGTAACCAAAGAACCTGCGAATAATAATATTATATATAACTTCTTCATGAGCGTTGATTAAAAGTTGATGTTTAGATTGATACCATAAGACCGTACTGTATTGATCTGACCTGATTCGAACCAGCTTACCGACTGTGCACCAACAGAATTTTCTGAAGGATCAATTCCTTTGGGTGCTTTTTGCCAGATCATTGCCGGATTGCGGGCGATCAATGCAAGGTTTACAGATGAAAAAGGCAATCTGCCAAGCGATTTTTTGTTGAAAGTGTAGCCTAAACGCACTTCTCTCAACTTAATGTAAGATGCTTCGTACAACCAGTCATCATAAACCCTTCTTCCTGTTACACCAAAATACGTTTGTGGGTTAACGTAAGCAGTTACAGGCTGCTTGGTTGTTGCATTGATACCATCAACTCTTATACCGCCGCCACTGGCAATAGGTTCCCTGATATTAAATCCTTTATCGTTCAGCACTGCTGTCATTTCATGTTGTCCGGTTCTAACGGCAAGCATCTGCGACCTGCTGAAGAACAGGCCTCCTTTCTGGAAGTCGATCATTGCAGAGAGATCAAAACCAAAAATCCTGAATGTATTCAAAAAGCCCCCTGTATAATCAGGAAGTACGGAACCAAAATTATGAGTGGAAGTTGTGTACAGCGGAAGGTTGTTATTATCAAGAAGAACCATACCCGTTGCAGAATCTCTCCTGTATGTTGGACCTATCAGGCTTCCGTAAGGCTGTCCTACATAAGCATTCAGATAAGTGGTTACACTTGAATAAGTGGTGGAACTATAGGGATACACATTCATATCGGGTCCAATTTCTTCAACCATGCTTCTGTTCCTGCTAAGGTTGAAGGTAGATTCCCATGAAAAGTTTTTAGACATTACCGGAGTTCCGGTCAATGTCAGTTCAATTCCTTTATTAGAGATCAGGCCTGCATTGATAATGGCTGCACCATATCCGCTGGTACCAGATACATTCAGGTCAATGATCTGGTTCTTATTATCCTGTTTATAATAAGTAAAGTCAATACCGAGGCGGTTATTTAAAAACCTCAGGTCAATACCTGCTTCATAGGAATGAGCAAAAGAAGGTTCAATGTTAGGATTGTTCAATGCATCGGGCACGAACAGGGTGTTGGTTCCGGAATAAACAGAACCTATTCCAAAATAAGGGGAGGTTCTGAATGGATCAAGATCGGCACCTGCCTTCGCATAACTGAATCTTAGTTTACCAAATGAAAGCGGATTCCATTTCATCAGCTCGCTGAATACCATGCTTGCAGAAACGGATGGATACCAGTAAGAATTATTATCTGTGGGAAGCGTTGAAGAATTATCATTACGCATGGAAGCATCAATGAAATACGTATTTCTGAATCCAACAGAAGCCATTCCATACATACTTCTGATTTCCTTCCTTAACAGGTAAGAAGAAGTAGCTGGCCTGTCGATGGAAGCATCAATATTATAAAATCCAGGTGCTGAAAGTCCACCAACCGTAGCCATAGATAAATAATTATACCTGCGTTTGTAAAGGTTGGCGCCAATATTCGCATTCAATGAAACATCACCCCATCCCTTTGTGTACTGACCCAGAAATTCATAGTTCATTTCCCTGTTCTGGAATTTTCCGGATGAAAACGCAGGTGTTCTTCTGCCACCAAAAGCCTGTCTTTCTTCAATGTTCTGTGTGAACATATCAGAACGGATAAAGCCACTTAATTTTAAACCGCTGATCACTTCATAGGTAAGGTTAACATCTCCAAAGAAACGGTCCCTGTTGTCGTTATTCAGGTTTTCGTAAGCTTCGAAATATGGGTTATCCCAGTACCTTGAATTGAAATTGGTGATCTCACCGGTGCTTGAACTGGGCCTTCTTAGATTCCATTGCTTGATGGTACCATCTGCATATTTGTAATCCCGCAGTCTTTTCATATCCACATTGCGCTGAAACCACTGAACCATATATCTTGCTCCGTGTTCAGATCCCTGGGTAGGACGCTGTGCATTATTGGTTGCAAAATTAATGTTGGCACCTACGTTCAGTTTTGAAGTGAGATCAAGACCAGCACTCATTCCAAGATTATTTCTTTTGAGCCAGCTGTTTGGTTCAATACCCTGAATCCGCGCATCATTGAAACTTAAACGGAAAGTTGAATTTTCATTTCCGCCCGTTACGGTTACTCCATTGTTGATATTAGAACCGGTTTCATACCAGTCTTCAATATTATCTGGCTGTGGCAGGAATGGAGTTAACTGACCGTATTCCGGATCCTGAGGATAGAAGCTGAATACACTCCGGGCCATTGTTCCATCCATCCTAGGGCCCCAGCTTTCATCAACATCCATATCAACATATTTGTCACCGTTAGGAAGTGTTCTCCATGTTTGACTGGAACCACCACCATAAAGATTTTGCAACGGCATGAAATTACCCGCTCTCTCAACCGAGAATGCTGAATTCAACTGCACGTTTACTTTTTTGGCACCCTTTCTTCCTTTCTTAGTTGTGATCATGACAACACCATACTGACCTCTTAGTCCATAAAGGGCTGATGCTGCAGGACCTTTTAAAACATTTATTGATTCAATGTCTTCCGGATTGATATCCTGTGCAAGATTTCCATAGTCGGCTTCCGCACTACCGGCAAAATTTGCATTTGAAATGGGCGTTCCATCAACTACAATCAAAGGACTGCTTCCACCCGTTAATGAATTGATGCCGCGGATTACTATTTTCTGTGTTCCACCCATATTGGCACCAGATGAACCGGTAACCTGCACGCCGGCAATTTTTCCTGCAAGTGATCCCAGTACATTTTGTTCTTTGGTTAGTGTAAGATCATCACCCTTCACTTCCTGGGTAGAATAACCCAGCGAACGTTCGCTTCGCCTGATGCCAAGAGCCGTAACAACCACTTCCGACATGGGTCCGGATAAACTCAGGCTGACATTATAATTATTTCCAGAACCAATAATTATTTCCTGAGGCTGACGTCCTGTATAGGTTAGCACAAGTACAGGACTGGCACCTGTAACGGTAATGGAAAACATTCCTCTCTCATTTGTTACTACTCCGTTTGAAGTACCCTTTTGTACCACCGAAACAGCAGGTAAAGGAGCTCCGGTTTCGTCGGTTACCGTTCCGGTAACTTCCCGGCTTTGGGCCCATACAAACTGGGGAAGAGAAAATAAAATGATTAACCATGCAATAAGCAGTGATCTTTTCATAAAGCTTAATTTATCGTTATTGGTTGATGTGACTGGTTTATCTTAAGGGGTACGAAGAAATAGAATTCCTAGAGTATGCAAATTCCTGCAAAAATTACGGTTTATTACGGCTCTTTCACATTTATTGTTAAAATTTTTATTCACGTTTGACTAAAACGGTTACTAAAACCGCAAAAACGCAAACCGGTCCTGGCCATAAATCATTAGAATTTCTTATTCATTTAAGTTGTATCAACTGGTGTAAATTTGCCGGTGATTAGATTCATTGATTAACAATTAAACTATAGTTATGGCATTTACCCTTCCTCCATTACCATATGCACATGAAGCATTGGAACCACACATTGACAGTGAAACCATGCAAATACACCACGGTAAGCACCACCAGGCTTATGTGGATAATCTTAATAAGGCCATTGCAGGGACCGAACATGAAAAAAAATCGCTTGAAGAATTAATTGCAAATGCAGGTAAGATCTCACCGGCGGTTCGAAATAATGGCGGTGGCCACTGGAACCACAGTTTGTTCTGGGAAATTCTGGGAGAAGGTGGAGGAGCGCCTTCAGGAAAACTTGCAGAAGCCATCAACCAGGCTTTTGGATCACTTGACGGATTAAAAGAAAAAATGAATGCAGCCGGGGCTACCCGTTTTGGAAGTGGATGGGCGTGGCTGATTGTAAAAGATGGTAAATTAGAAGTAACGTCCACACCCAACCAGGATAATCCTTTAATGGATGTGGCGGAAGTAAAAGGAACGCCTATACTTGGAATTGATGTATGGGAGCATGCCTATTATCTGAAGTACCAGAACAAACGCCCTGATTATCTGAAAGCAGTCTGGAATGTGATCAACTGGAAAAAGGTTGAAGAGCGTTTTGAAAAATTATAATTTCACTAAACGGGTCATGATAAAAAAATATCGTGGCCCGTTATTTTTCCTTCATGCATCTTTTTAATTCTTCTTCAAAAATCTCATTGCCCTTCCGCTGCATTTCTTTATCATCTTTATTATCACGGTATTTATTCATCATTTTTTCTTCCAGTTTTTCAGCTTCTTTTTCTTTTATAGCCAGTTGAGCCTCTGCTCCTTCAACGCCCTTTATGGCTTTTATAGAAAGTTTTTGAATTTCACAGGTAAGCCTGGCCATCTTCTTTACATCTTTTTCAAAATCTGAAGTACATGAAACAAGAAGAGATAGAAATATTAATGGGAGAATATTTTTTTTCATGAGACGACATTTGTTGAATAAAAATAACCCAATTGGCCATCCGTATTTCATATGGATTACAGGATATTAATAGCTGTGAGCTGTGAACTTTGAACTTTCGACTACAGCCTACCCTCAGGGCACCGGATCATACCCATGACCGCCAAAAGGATGGCACCGGCTTATCCGTTTTACCGTTAACCAGAAACCTTTGAAAATCCCATATTTTTTAAATGCTTCCATTGAATAATGTGAACAGGTTGGAGTAAACCTGCACCTGGGCCCAAGTAAAGGAGAAAGAATTAACTGGTAGATCTTTATAATGGCCATGAATGGCAAAGCCAGGATTTTAAGGATTAGTTTCATGGATCACTGCATTTTTTTTGAGCTGTTCAATACTTTTTCTCATGGACTCTTTAATCAGGGGGAATGCAACAGGCGTTTTTCCAGTGAACATAAAAAATATGTACCCCTGTATTTTATTTTGTTGAACCTGTGCTAAAAGATCCTGCTTTTGCAATCGATAGGCTTCCCGCATCCATCTTTTAAGCTTATTCCGGTCGACAGCTTTCCTGAAATTTCTTTTGCTGGCCGATACACCAATTTGCAAACTGCCCTGTTCGGCAGGCAGGAAACGGTAAATGATCCTGAGTGGAAAAACCGGAAAACTTTTTCCACTGGCAAATAATTCTTCCACCTGCTTACGGCTTTTTAATTTTTCCTTTTTGCCAAATCCAAACCTCTTTGCCATATTGTAAAATAAGAAAAAGCCCCGTTCTTCGATAATCAAAGAGCGGGGCCAGTCTTTTTCAGTGCCGGAGTTCTATTTCAATTTTCTTTCATCGCTCACTGTCAGCTTGTGACGTCCTTTTGCACGGCGGCTGGCCAACACTTTTCTTCCATTAGCTGTTTGCATGCGCTTACGGAAACCATGAACGGTTTTACGGCGGCGTGTATGCGGTTGAAATGTACGTTTCATTTTAATCAGTTTTTTTCACGTTTACTAAATGGCCTGTGGAGAAGACAGACTTGTTTCAGCTGAACCCACAGGTCACCACACCCGTTGGTTTTGTGAAAGGACGGCAAAGGTAAGGGGATTTGGGGGAATTCCGGGAAGGTGCAGGTGTTAAATATTGAACCAAATAAGCCTGCCCCGGCGAAGATCACTGAAGAAAGTGAAAGTTTGAATTTGTGACTGAGCATCAGGTTCAGGATAACCTAATACATCCTACTTCCCTTTCACCTGATCTCCACATGTGCCGCCTGTACAATTTCACCAAAAAAATTGCTGCCATGGGCGTTAAAGTCGTCCGTGCTATCCGTAGTATAAAAAGATCTTGTGCTGTTTTTGGTTAGTCCCGATTCTATTTCCGGGTGCCGTTGGAGATAATGGTGCAGGCTTTCAGCCACTATTTCTCCCTGAGAAACCAGCCTCACATGTGAGGGAAGGTAGTGTTCGATCTTTTCTTTGAGCAAAGGATAATGCGTACATGCAAGTAGCAGGGTATCGATATCCCTGTTCTTTGAAAGAATATTTTCAATATGTTTCCTGATAAAATAATCGGCACCTTCGTCCATGTATTCATTGTTCTCTACCAGTGGCACCCACATGGGACAGGCTTCCTGGGCAATACGGATTCCTGGAAAAAATTTTTCTATTTCAATAAGATAGGATCCGGATTGCACTGTACCGGATGTGGCCAGGATGCCGATGCTGTTTGAAGATGTATATTTTCCTATGATCTCTGTTGTTGGCCTTATCACCCCCAAAACCCTTGCATCGGGATCAAGTTTTTGCAGGTCTTTTTGCTGGATGGACCTTAATGCTTTTGCCGAAGCTGTATTGCATGCCAGCACAATCAAAGGACAACCCTCATTCAATAACCATTTTACACATTCAAGTGTGTAACGGTAAACCGTATCAAAGCTTCTTGAGCCGTATGGCGATCTTGCATTATCGCCCAGATAGAGATAATCGTATTGGGGTAAGCGGTTCACCATTTCCCTTAAAATGGTCAACCCTCCATAACCGGAATCAAATACACCTATTGGTCCTGCCATAGTTCAAAAATACTGAATGGTAACGGGTGAAAGGCAGCAAGGTAGTGAGTGCGGCTGACCGTACGGGCGATCTTTTGGTTTACTGTGAATCAATTACCCGGTAACAAAATTACACCCGGTTTAGAAGGAACCACTCCCGGATATAAAAAAACCCCGCCGAAGCGGGGCAATGTTTTTACCTGAGGCCTGACATATTAGGCGGAACAGTTAATTTTAATTTAGCGGCAACAGCTGCAATAAGATCATCACCATCTGGAGCTACAACAAACACCTGTTTATCGTAAACATGTGTATATCCTTTTTCCTTTGCCACTGCACGCACGGCTGTCATTACTTTATTGTAAACAGGCTGCAGGAGCACACCTTGTTTCTGCTGATACATATTTTGAGCAATGGTTTGCCAGTTCTGGATCTGGAAGGCAAAATTATCCCTGTCCACACGGTATTGCCTTAAAACCGCAGAAGGCATTTTTGAGGTATCAGTTTTGGTAAGTAAACTATCATAATAATTATACTGTTCAAACATATTTACATATTCTCCATTAAGAGAATCCTGCTGGTATTTTTGCATTTGAGAATCGATCTTAGCCACTTCGGGCATAATTGCCAGAACCTGGTCGAGACTGATATAACCAGCTTTTTGTAGGGCCATTGCAGAACCTGATGTGAACACAAGTACTGCTGCAATTAAAAAAAATTTCAACTTGTTCATGAGATTGATTTGTGATGTTTAATTATGATAGTTTTTTTATGGTGATGGTTGCTGGTTAAAATATATTTTACAAATGTTTTGCTATTTAACGCCTAACTCTTTTAATATATCATCGCTTTTTTCCAGTTTCGGGTCGGCAAATATAACCGTAATTCCTTCACTTTTATCTAGTATGAAATCATATCCCCTTTGTACGGCAAGTTTTTGAACAGCATTGTATACCCTGTCCTGAATCGGTTTTATGAGTTCGCCTCGTTTTTTAAACAGATCGCCCTCAAAACCAAACCTTTGGCGTTGCAGATCCCTTACTTCCTTTTCCCTGATAAAAAGCTGATCTTCTCTTTTCTTTTTGAGATCATCGCTTAACATTACCTGTTCTGCCTCAAAATCGCGGTACATTTTATCAAGCGCTTTTTGCTTGTCATCTATTTCCTTCTGCCAGGCTGCTGCAAAAACATCAAGCTGGGTTTGTGCATTGCGGTATTCAGGGAGTTTATCCAGTATATACCGGGTATCAATAACAGCATATTTCTGGGCCTGAGCAAAAGCTGCAAACAAGAAGCTGCAAGCAACAAGCAGGAAAATTTTTTTCATATTAACTGATTTAAAATTTGAAATCATTTCAATAAGACGATGATTATTCAGGTTCAAATCCTAACATAAATGTAAACTTGGTGGCATTCTTCAGCCGGTTGTCGCCCGGTTGCATACGGTCAAGTCCAACACCATAGTCAAAACCAAGTAAGCCAAACATGGGAAGGAAGAAGCGCATACCTACACCCACACTTCTTCGCAGTTTAAAAGGATTATAATCCTTGAAGGAATACCAGCCGTTTGCCGCATCAAAGAAGGTTAACGCATATATGGTGCTGCTTGGATTGGTAACCAGGGGATAACGAAGTTCAAGCTGGTATTTATTAAATATGGTAAAGAAATTATTGGCGCTGCTCTGGTCCGGATTATTAACCGAAGGATCAGAATAATCAAATACCGGATAACCTCTCAGTGAAATGATATCATATCCTAACAGTCCCATATTATTGGTAAGTCCATCGCCGCCCAGCTGGAATCTTTCAAATGGCGAGAAATCAAGTTTGCGGTTGTACCGGCCCATGAAACCATACTTGGCCGCCAGCTTCAGAACAAACTGCCTGTTTTGTTCTGCTCCCATTGGCTTACCAATTGGTACAAACCATTCGGCATTGAACCTCCATTTATGGTATTCAGGTGTTTTGTAAGGGTTTCCTGAAGTGGCCAGGTCCGGATTTAGTAAAGAGTAAGGTGGTGTAAGCTGTACGCTGGCCACCAGGTTTGAACCACTTCTCGGGAAGGTAGGATCAAATACCGATGAACGCTGAAGTCCCAGCTTGAAACTTACATTGGTTGATGTTCCGTCGCTCAGTCCCTGGAATATCGGGTAATTCCTCAGATCATACCTGGTGAAATTCAAAGCATAGATCAGACTAAAATAGTCATCTGGCCATTTCAGTTGTTTGCCTAAGGAAAGAGACACCCCCGTAGTTTTCAGATAATTGGTATCTGATTTTGCCTTATCGAATGAACCGGTGAGGTAATCATATGCATTTGAGAATTTGCTGTGGAATATT
>CBIHLW010000014.1:0-16993 GCA_966210755.1 uncultured bacterium | reverse complement strand
ATAGATAGAGAATTAAAAAGAAAGTTTAAAATGGATTGAAATTTTTTCATGAAAGCCCAGCTAACTGATCAGTACGGATGTCTGATATAATAATTTTTTATTGAAGGTTGAATAATTAATTACCAATCAGTAATTAATGTTGAAGTCAAATAAAACCATGTGGTGTAATTCCTGAAGAAGCATCCTCAGGCGCTTTTATCTATGGTCGGATGGTGATGTAAACGATGCGAAACATTTGAAAGGTTGTGATTGCTCTCTTTGTAATAATTATCATATGTGAAAGGCCATATATTTTTCGGATGCCATGGTTAAATTAAGGCAATGCGTAACGCCTGTTCAACTTATCATTTGGTTATCTGACTCCATATTACCTGCATTGGCTTTCGGTTCAGTTCATATAACCACCGCCGGCATAAAATAAAATTAAGAAACGATCATAAGCTTTGCATAGTTTAACATGATCTTCTTTTCACCATTCATATCAAACCGGATGGTAGCAACCGGATTATGGCTGGAGCCTTCCATTTTTACCACCTCTCCAAACCCGAATTTCTGGTGCTCAATGCGCATGCCTGCCTCCAGTTTGGATACATCACTGGGAACAAAACCCGGTGTTGGAACATGTGCCACCTCTTTTGGTTTGGCATTGCCTGTTATTAGTGTGGATACGAAACTTTTTTCTTTTGGTGTGTTGTTGCTGTTGCCTGCACCAAACCCCCTATGCATTCTTTCAAAAGCACTTCCCATCATACCGGAATTGGTTTGGTTTTTTACTCCTCCGCCTGCAAAGCTTTTATCAACGTATTCCTGAGGTATTTCATCAATAAAACGGCTCTGGTCACTTTGTATGAGCGAACCAAATTTGTAACGCGTATTTGAGTAACTGAGGTACAGCCTTCCTTTGGCTCTTGTAATGGCTACGTAAAACAATCTTCTTTCTTCCTCAAGTTCTTCCCTGGTATTAATGCTCATTGCATTAGGAAATAATCCTTCTTCGAGTCCGCCGACAAAAACTACCGGGAACTCCAGTCCTTTTGCGGCATGGATCGTCATAAGTTTTACGGTATCTGCGTGAGGATCTTTTTCATCGGCATCTGTGAGAAGGGTGATCTGTTGCAAATAAGCCCCAAGGCTTTTATCGCCCACCTCACCGCTTTCTTCACTTAATGGGGTTTCTGTGAATTCCTTTATAGAGTTCAGCAACTCCTGAATGTTCTCATAGCGTTGCACGCCTTCCGTGCTCTTATCGTTAAAAAGCTCTTTTACAAAATTGGTTTGCTTGCCAACATGAAAAGCCACATCATATGCATTCCTGGATTTGAGCATACTATGAAAACTCCGGATCATGAGCACAAATTCTTCAATTGCCTGGAGTGTGCCTGACTTGAATCCAAACATGGGTGCACTTTCCAGCACTTCCCACATGCTGATATTATGTTCATTAGCCGCCAGAATAGCACGGTCGATAGAAGTTTTTCCAATACCTCTTACCGGATAATTGATGATCCTTTTTAGCGCTTCCTCATCCCTGGGGTTAACAATAATGCGGAGATAAGCAATGTAATCCTTGATTTCTTTTCTCTGATAGAAGGAGATGCCTCCATAAATGGTGTATGGAATATTCATCCTCCTCAGGCTTTCTTCAAATGAACGGCTTTGTGCATTTGTCCGGTATAGGATGGCAAATTCCTTATTGGTAAAATGATTGCGGAGTCTTTGTTCCTGGATCTGGTCCGCCACAAATTTCCCTTCATCATTATCGGTCATTGTCCGGACAAGTTTTATTTTTTCTCCAGTGGCATTTTCAGTGAAAAGGGTCTTTGGAATTTGTCCTTTATTGTTTTTAATGACCTCGTTGGCTATGCTTAATATATTTTGTGTGCTCCGATAGTTCTGTTCCAGCTTGATCACTTTCACTTCATCATAATCCTTCTGGAACTGCAGGATGTTTTGAATGGTGGCTCCACGGAAGGAATAAATGCTTTGTGCATCATCGCCCACAACGCAAACATTTTCATGAACAGCACCTAGTAATTTAATGATCTCGTACTGTGCAGGATTGGTATCCTGGTACTCATCGATCAGAATGTATTTGAATTTGTGCTGGTATTTATGAAGCACTTCCGGAAAATGTTTCAATAATTCATACATCTTGAAAAGCAGGTCATCAAAATCCATTGCACCATTCTTAAAACATCTTTTTGAATAAGCGCCATAGATCTGGCCAATCATGGGGCGGTTGGCTCTCATGTCTTCCTGCTGAATAGCATAGTCGGTGAGGTATTCCTGTGGGCCAACCAATGCATTCTTTGCGGAAGAGATGCGATTGTAAACAACATTGGGTTTATAATGCTGGATGTCAAGATTCAGCTCATTGGTCACGGCCTTTACTACACTTTTGGCATCGTCGGTATCATAAATTGTAAATGCATTCGGATAACCAATCCTGTGTGCTTCAACCCTCATAATGCGGGCAAATACACTATGAAAGGTGCCGATATAAAGATTTCTTGCTTCACGGGTACCAAGTATGTGCCCGATACGCTCTTTCATTTCAGCTGCGGCCTTATTGGTAAATGTGAGTGCGAGAATGTTAAAGGCATCCACTCCGTTTGCCATCAGATGGGCGATCCTGGTGGTGAGCACTTTGGTTTTTCCACTGCCGGCGCCGGCCACTATCATCAACGGTCCCTCTGTTGTAATGACAGCTTCCCGCTGCCGGTCGTTCAATCCCTTCAGGTAATCTTGCATAAATAATCCACGGACTTTTTTGCTCAATTAAAATGAGCAGGTCAAAGTGGCGAAGGTAAATTTTTGAAATGGGTTTTTCATGAGGAAAAACACAGTAAAGGGGTGGATTTGTTAATCCGCCTTTGTTTGAACCTGCTGCCTCTGAAAATATTGATAACCAGGAGGTGTGTGTTCAATGGAATGATATTAATCACGTTGATCGCCGGAGCAATTTTGTACATTGCGGGCTCACCACCATTCAAATTAATTGAAAAAAAAGATCAGGTATTACCGCCTGCTCTGGATCAAACATGATCTGCCGGCGGGTCTCTCGGTTTTTTTAGTTGCTCTTCCTCTTTGTCTTGGAATTGCGCTTGCTTCCGGCGCTCCATTGTATTCGGGTATCTTATCGGGGATCATTGGCGGAATGGTTGTTTCACTGGTAAGCGGCTCTCCCCTTGCGGTTTCCGGGCCTGCAGCAGGACTAACAACTGTGGTTGCCGCTTCTATTCTTTTCCTGGGCGGGTTTGAAGTTTTTTTACTGGCCGTTATTGTTGCCGGGTTATTTCAGGTTTTATTAGGGGTACTTAAATTAGGAACTATTGCGAATTATTTCCCTTCTGCGGTAATTAAAGGAATGCTGGCAGCAATTGGGATCATTCTGATCTCAAAACAAATTCCTCTTGCACTTGGTTATGACCAACCCGACTTCTGGAGAAGCGGATTCCCTGACCTGTTTCAACCTGACCGTTTCAGCGAAAAATTTCACCACCTCAATATCCATACATCAAGAATTACCATACTCATTACCGCAATTTCATTGGCAGCAATGATATTATTGCAGCATTCAAAGAATAAAAAGCTGAAGCTAATTCCAGCACCATTGGTTGTAGTACTAACAGGCATTTTGATCAACTATATCTTTATCCAGTTGCCTGTTTCTTCTCTTAAACCAACCCAGTTGGTAAACATCCCTTCTAATATTTTCAGTGAGATTTCATTTCCCGATCTCAGTAAGATCTTTTCTACAACCGCCATTTGGAAGGATGGACTTGTGATAGGTGTGCTTGCTACCCTGGAAACTCTTTTGTGTATTGAGGCTATTGATAAACTGGACAGGCATAATCGCATAACCCCGGTAAACAGGGAGCTGGTAGCGCAGGGTGTTGGAAATATTGCCTGTGGCATGTTGGGCGCAATTCCTGTTACAGCTGTGATTGTAAGAGGCGCTGCCAACGTTGATGCGGGAGCCAGGACCAGGCTTTCTGCATTTACACATGGTTTATTCCTTTTATTAGCTGTGATATTGATACCCTTTGCGCTGAATAAAATTCCTAACGCTTCACTCGCAGCCATATTGATGGTAACCGGCTACAATCTCACTAAACCAAAACTTTACCGTAACATGTGGCAACTCGGCTGGAAACAATTCCTGCCATTTCTTTTAACCATTATTATTATTCTTGCAACAGATCTTTTGATTGGCGTTAGCATTGGATTGCTGCTTTCCATTTATTTCATCATACAAAATAATTTCAGGGCAGAATACAAGGTCACAAAAATTAAAAAGGATGGTAGGGACCTCTTTGTGATCCGGTTGAATTCAAATGTGACCTTTCTTAATAAAGTAAAGCTTCGTAATGCACTGGAAGAGATACCGGAAGAAAGTTCGCTTATCATTGATGGTAGTCTTTGCAATTTCATAGACTATGATATACTTGAAATTATTAGTGAATACCTCAACAAAGCAAAAGACAGGAATATAACAACAGAACTGATCAATATTCAAAAAGTGAATGTCACTGCCATACATTGATCGTTGTTTGACAAAAAGGGGAAGTGGTGCGAATTTTTTTTTAATCCCTGGATCCTCTCTAAAATTATCCATCATACTGATCAACCCAACCCATCCTTTCGCATCGGCACGTGCTTTGTAAATGTGATGGGTATGAAAAAGATGTTGACAGGTATAGCAGTTATCTTACTATTCAGTTCCTGCACCCAGGTGGCAGGCTGGTTTGGTAATACCGATGATAGTACTCAGGTGAATATGGACAGCAGTTCCTATGCTGCATATGCAAGAGATGAAAGTATTACCGCCGCGAATGCGTATTCAGACCTCTTCCTAGACAGTGCAGCGGTCAATGAATTTATAAGAACGCAGAACATTCCGGATTCTACAGCCAGGAAGCTTACTAATTTTTATCTCGTTCGTAATTATCAGTATGCGTGGTTTGCGTCAAATGGCGTAACCGAACATGCAAGAGGATTGTGGAGCCTGTATGCTAACAGTCATCCGGACAGCACGTCATCCGGATCATCTGCTGTATTAAGAGAAAGGATGGACAGCTTATTGCAAAGCGACTCCATAAAAATTGCATCGTCTGATTCCGGACTGATTCAGACCGAGCTGGATCTGACCAGGCAATTAATTGACTATGCTTCACAACACCCCGGTCATATTACCTCACAGTCTTTGTATTACCTGGTGCCTGCGAAAAAGCAGGATGCACTGACGCTGGCAGATTCTATTTTAAACAAACAGGATTCAACCTTGTATACTTCCAATAAAACCTACAATGCATTGAAGGCGCAATTATCGGCATACTATACTATTTCAAAAAATGGCGGATGGGACAGCCTTACTTCAGCTAAAGGATTAAAGAAGGGTTCAGGTTCGCCCTCGGTCAGTATTTTAAAAAAGCGGCTTCAGGCTACAGGCGACTATGCAGGAAACGATACAACTGCATTGTTTAATGATTCGCTGGCCATGGCCGTAGCATCTTATCAGAAAAGGAACGGACTAAAACCAACAGGTGTTGTTAATGATTCCATGATCTCCATTTTGAATGTTCCTGTTAAAGAGCGCATTGAACAGATACTGGTGAATATGAACCGTGCATTATGGATGCCTCCAGTACAGGATAGCAGCCGTGTAGTAGTGAATATTCCTTCACAAATGTTGTTTGTTTATTCAGATTCAGGCAAGGTGATGGAGATGCCGGTAATAGTAGGAAAAGAAGGTGACGGCACTGTAATGTTCAACAGTGAGATCAGTAAGCTTGTGTTCAATCCTGCCTGGAACATCCCCGAAAGCATTGTTAGGGAAGAGATCCTGCCTAAAATGAAATCAGATGCCACCTATCTGAAGAAACACAATATGGAAATAGTCAGGGAAGGCGAAATTCCTGTGATCAGGCAGTTGCCCGGAAAAGAAAACCCGCTGGGTGAAGTAAAATTCCTCTTTCCTAATGCACATGATATTTATCTGCATGATACGCCCGACAAGAACCTGTTCAATAAAAATGACAGGGCACTTAGTCATGGCTGCATCAGGGTAGCAGATGCAAAAAAACTGGCAGAATATCTATTAAGTAATGAGCAGGGCTGGGACATGGGAAAAATCAATTCGGCAATAAATGGTACGGAAGAGCAGGTGGTTGAGTTGAAAGAAACCCATCCGGTTTCTATAACTTACCTGACAGTGTGGGTGGATGATAATGGATTGCTGAATTTTAGAAATGATATCTATGGGCATGATAAACTAGCCAGGAGCAGCATGTTTATGTAAAAGTTTGAAAGCCTGAAATAAAACACCCGCTTTTGATAAGGCGGGTGTTTTATTTTAATAAAGTCTAATCAGCTTTTTGGATCCACTTGATGCAAACAGGACTTCCAACTTCTATTGTTTGTTTCTGGGCAGTTAATAAACCTGTAGAACGGTTTATTCTGAATACAATTATATTATCACTGTTTTGATTAGCAACCAGTAAAAAATTCCCCGTGGGATCAAGGCTAAAATTGCGCGGCGTTTTACCAAGTGTTGACTGATGTCCTGCTAATTTTATTGTTCCCGTTTCCCGGTTGATTTTAAAAATGGCAATGGTATTGGAGGCGTCACGGTTGGAGGCATAAAGAAATTTACCGTCTGCAGATACATGGATATCGGCACTGGTAAAAGGTTTATCAAATCCTTCCGGCAGAGCACTTATGGTTTGCAAAAGAGAGAGGTTGTTTTCATCATTCTTAAAAACAGACACCATACCTGAAAGCTCATTGAGGAGGTAAGCCCAATTATGACCGGGATGAAATTCAAAATGCCTGGGTCCATATCCCTCTTCCATCTTTATAGTATGCGATGAAGCTGCTGTTAAATTTCCGGTTTGTTCATTGAATGTATAGGCCACCAGTTTGTCTATTCCAAGATCAGGCACGTATAAAAATCTATTGTCCGGAGAAAATACGGTGGCATGAACATGAGCGGCCTCCTGTCTTTTTTTATTGATGCTGCTTCCCTGGTGCTCAACAACTGAAACCGCTTCGTCAAGCATTCCATTTTTTTGAATCGGTAAAATAGCAGCTGTTCCACTGCTATAATTCCCTACGGCCAGCCAGTTGCCCGTTCTGTCAATTGAAACATAGCATGGGTTTTCACCCCTGCTTGACCGGCTGTTCAAAAATTTTAGCTTCCCTGTACGGTTGTCAAATGAAAATGCAGTGACCATTCCTCCACCTGAGTTATTGCCCAGTTCATTTACGGCATACACAAATCTGTTATCTGCCGAAACAGCCAGATAGGAAGGATTTTCAATTACTGCCGAATCAACAAGGGAAAAACTGCCATTATCTTTATTGAAAGAATATACATAGATGCCATTGCTATTGCCCTGGGTATAGGTGCCGGTGATCATGTAATGATCCTGGGAAATGGATATAATTGATGTGGACATAATTGTAATTAAAAGCAGGATCTTTAACATCAGGGGAAGTTATGTTTTTTAGATGGCACAACATTCTGCCTCCCTTTTAATTTGATGAAAAAAAACCAGTGCACATTTTCCGGCATCCGGTCTTTTCAGCACTCAGCCAGCCTGAGAATTTGCAGTGATCATAAAAAATTATACCAGAGAACGGAATTTCTTTTAAAGGAGTTTATTTAATTGCATGTTGTTTGCATGTCAAAAAGCTATGATAAGAAGTGTATCAAAAAGCGTAAGAAGGTTCTGGGCAGCATTGGCCCTTCTTTCAATTGAGATGCTGGCCATACTCAGCATATTCTTTTTGGCACTCATTACAGTTGTATTTCTGATCAGGGATATCTTCCTTTTGAAGAATGAGGAACTTGATAAAGAGGTCTTTGCCTTTGCTGAAACTTATTTAAACCACACAAACACAGCGGTAATGAGTTTCATTACATTTTTTGGTTCACATGAATTTCTTATCCCGGCCAATTTATTATTGATCGCTTATTTTCTTTTTTTCAGAAAGCACAAGTGGTATTCTATAAAAATACCGGCTGTTGCCCTGAGTAGTTTTCTTTTGATGTTTGGACTGAAACGTTTTTTTGGAAGGGAGCGTCCGGAAAACCAATTGCTGGAAGAAGCAACCAACTTTAGTTTTCCAAGTGGCCACGCACTTATGAGTGTCACCTTTTACGGACTTATTGCCTATGCCATATGGCAATCCGTAAAAAATAAATTCTGGAGATGGACGCTGATCATACTCATCACTGCCTGGATATTGATAATAGGTTTCAGCAGGATTTACCTGAGGAAGCACTATTATAGTGATGTGATCGCCGGTTATTGCATTGGGTTTGTATGGCTAGTATTTGCCATCTGGCTGTTGAACAAGATGGAAAGATACAGCAGGAGAAAGATCAACCCCATTGTGGAACAGCCAAAGGAAGAAAAGAGAGCCTGATCACTGGCTGTCCCTTTTCTGTATGTCCACCCTGTGCTCACCCATTGAAGTATCCGTTACAGGATCCGCGGGCGGATAAACCGTATTGTTTTTCCTGCCGGCAGAATCCCCATCATTAACCGTCCCGCTCTCACCACTGTTTGTACATCCCGCTAATACTGTTAACCCTAATAAGATGCAGAACAAAGATTTCATATAATTATATTTAGATGATTATTCGTGAATGACAGAGGTGTCTTTCGCTGCAGTATCCTTTACAATTGTATTGTCTGCCGGAGGCCTGGTGCCCCTGGCGCTGTCATTGCAACCCATCAGTGCTGTAATGACCATCATCAATAAAATCAATTTCATTTATGCTTGTTTAAAGTTGAGATCATCATTTTTATTATATCCACTTCCTGTAATACCGCCCGGATCTTTATTGTTGCTTTGAATTTTTACACAACAGGTACGCGCTGTTCAATCGTTTCTGCATGGCATCCGGAGTTCAGGCTGCAACTATTTTGCCACGGTACCGGTTATGCTCATCCGTTAATTAACCTTAAAGAGTGAACAGCGGTAACCATTTCAATTTCCGAAGAAATTATCTTCCAAAAAATTATTTCAAATGAGATCCGGGATCTTTTTAGCATTTATGCTGTTTGCCTTTTCAACGGGTTGCTTAGCCCAGTCTGATTCTATTTCCAAAAACAAGTTTCACTGGGGTGGCGCCACATCTGATACTTCCGCCGGTTATGCCCAGGCTGTTCTTGTTGATCATGTATTGTACATTTCAGGCACGGTGGGCATGGGAACAACCATGGCTGAACAAATCAGATCAATCTACCAGGGAATTGAGCGTACGCTAAAAAATTATGGACTGAGCTTTCAGCATGTTGTAAAAGAAAATCTTTACACTACCGATATAGAAGCTGTGAAGCAACATAACAACATCCGGAAGCGTTTTTATAATGGAGATTATCCTGCCGCCACCTGGGTACAGATCAGCAGGCTCTACATGCCAACAGCGCTGGTGGAAGTTGAAATTATTGCCCATGTGGGAGGGAGATAGGAGTTAAGAGTCGGGAGTGTGGAGGCGGAGTCAAAAGTCAAAAGCACAAGGAAGGGTCAAAAGTGCGGGCTAAGCTTATTGAAAGCCTTATTTAACGAATCATTCCCCATAATTGAGGCTTAATTTCTGTAGCTTCGCGCCTCAATTTTTTGATGAATGATCTCAGTAAATAATGTATCTCTTTCTTTTGGAAAAAGGGTTTTGTTCGATGAAGTGAATATCAACTTCACCAAGGGCAATTGCTATGGTGTGATTGGTGCTAACGGAGCGGGCAAATCCACATTTCTTAAAATACTTTCTGGTGAAATTGAGCCCAACAAGGGCTCTGTATCCATTTCTTCCGGTGAACGGATGGCGGTTCTGAAGCAAAACCAGTTTGAATTTGATGAGCATACGGTTCTGAATACCGTTTTGATGGGCCATAAGAAAATGTGGGATGTGATGCACAGGAAAGATGCCATTTATACTGATCCCGAAGCCACCGAAGATGATTACATGAAAGCCGGTGAACTTGAAGCCGAATTTGGAGAGATGGGTGGTTACACTGCTGAAAGTGATGCCGCAACGCTTTTGAGTGAATTGGGCGTTAAAGAAGAGTTTCATCAAAGTCTTATGAAGGACATTCCCTCCAATTTAAAGCTCCGTGTTTTACTGGCCCAGGCTTTATTTGGAAATCCCGATATCCTGCTGATGGATGAACCTACCAACGGTCTTGATATTGAAACCATAGGCTGGCTGGAGAATTTTCTTGCCGATTACGAAAACATTGTGCTGGTAGTATCTCACGACCGTCACTTCCTGGATGCCATCTGTACTCACGTTGCTGACGTAGACCGTTCCAAAATAAAAGTATTCACCGGGAACTATACATTCTGGTATGAATCATCTCAACTGATGGCGCGCCAGATAAATGATAAGAATAAAAAAACTGAAGATAAAAGACAGGCTTTGATAGATTTCATTGCCCGTTTCTCTGCCAATGCTTCAAAATCAAGGCAGGCTACTGCCCGTAAGAAGGCATTGGAAAAACTTACTATTGAAGAAATAGAACCATCCAACCGCCGGTATCCCGGAATTATTTTCCAGCCATTGCGTGAAGTTGGAAACCAGATCCTCAACGTTGAGAATCTTAGTTCTTCAGTTGAAGGAAGGCGATTATTTGAAAAGGTTAGCTTCACTGTTAATAAGGGCGATAAGATCGCTATACTCAGCAGAGACCCGCTTGCAGTTACCAATTTTTTTGAGATCATTAACGGCAACCTGGAAGCAGACAAGGGAAAATTCGAGTGGGGCACCACTATAACAAAGGCATATCTGCCGGTTGAGAACAGTGAATTCTTCCAGAACGGTCTTTCGCTCATGGAATGGCTACGCCAGTATGTGCCTCCGCATGTTACTGATGCTGATGAACCATTTCTCAGGGGCTTTCTTGGAAAGATGTTATTCAGCGGCGACGACATTCAAAAAAAGACAACTGTATTGAGCGGTGGAGAAAAAGTGCGCTGTATGCTTAGTCGCATGATGCTACAAAATCCTAATGTGATTGTATTGGACCAGCCAACCAACCACCTTGATCTTGAAAGTATTCAAAGCTTTAATGAAGGTTGCCAGACTTTCCCCGGAATTGTGCTGCTCACATCACATGACCATACTTTTATGCAGACGGTTGCCAACCGTGTAATTGAAATTACGCCAAAGGGTATCATTGACAGGTTAATGAGCTTTGATGAATACCTGGAAGATAAAAGAGTAAAAGAATTGAGAGAATCCATGTATGAAAAAAATGTATATGCTTAAATATATCAACAAGTAATATTAAAAATCCCACTCATGAGTGGGATTTTTTGTTCCGGAACCGGTGTATGACCATTCAGGTAAATTATGCCTGATGGTAAATCAATCGTTAATAAAACTGAATCTGATAAAGGAATTTAGATTTCAGGTATTTTATTTTTATATTGGCTGCAAAAGTTACATTATGAAAACTTCTTTCCTTCTCATTGCTATTTTATCTTCTTTTATTGCAACAGCACAGGCTCCAAAAACAAAAGCAGAAGCTGTAAAAATATTGCAACAATATATTCATTTAGGCAACAAACCCGATGATTATGTCAGCATCAGTACAGTTGAATATCTGGCAGATAAAGAGGTATTGATTTATGAAAGAAAAGCTCCGAAAGCAAAGACAATAGACCGGATTGAGATCCCTTTAAAATCGGTACGGTTATCTTCGATCAAGAAAAGCAATACCATGATGTTTGAGCATAAGTATATGGATTTTGAATGTATTTCCGGAGACTGCTTTTTAACCGAAGTAATCAAGCGTAAAGGCAAAAAAAACGATGTTCAGTATAGTTATTCTTCCCATACACAAACACTAAGAATTCCAGAAAGCGTTGTAATGGACAATCCTGGTGCCATGCAAAAAATGCTGGAGGCCTTTAAAGTTCTGGTTAAACTTGCACAGGGCTCATGATAGGGTATTAATTTTTTAATGCAACATAATAATTGTTGAAATCCATTCATTCTACTAACCAGCGGACATTCCATCTTTATCATTAACCCCAGGTACAACCGGACACCTCCCAAATAGGTGGTTCATTTGGTTTTATCCGGGGTTATTTCATGTTGCTGAACAGATATGATTAATGATGGATCATGTACTTGTGAATCTGTAAAAAAGATGATGCGGAAGGTGGATGTTGAATCCACCGGATATAAAATTTGTTTGTCTTTGCTGTAATAGTAGAAATCATTCGGACTTTTTACCAGGACTCATCAGCCATCATCCTTTGATTTAGCCCTCCTCATCCGTAAAGTAAATTAATTGCCACCGGTGGTAAAAAAAAGCAAATCTTTGTTCTTCACGCCATGCAAAGCCTTCATCCATACAGCCTTTTTCATTTAGGTGACGCTGCGCTTACCATTGAATTCGGAAACGAGATAAATGAGGCGCTTAATAAGAAAGTATTACAGCTGTATAACACACTGAAACAAAACGCGCAGCCTTATATTCTTGACCTGGTTCCTGCTTATAGCTCGCTGGCTGTTTATTATGATGTAATGGCCCTGAAAAAAAATTTTCCAAAACAAAATGCTTTTGATTCCATGGCCGACCTGATTGAAGAACTGGCTGGAAATGCATCAAAAGAAAACAGGATGGCAGGTAAATTACTTGAAGTACCCGTTTGTTATTCGGAAAAGTTTTCATTGGATATGCAGCTACTATGCGATGAAAAAAAACTGGATCCACAGGAGGTCATCAAAATTCATACATCAATAACCTACCGGGTTTACATGTTGGGTTTCCTGCCGGGATTTTGTTACATGGGTTCTGTAGATGAAAGGATCAGGATGGACAGAAAGCAGGAGCCCAGGATGATGGTTCCGGCAGGGTCGGTTGGCATAGCCGGCGAACAAACCGGAATTTATCCACTGGAATCGCCCGGCGGCTGGCAGATCATTGGAAGAACACCGCTTATCATTTTTGAAAAAGATAATGAAGACCCAGCGCTTTTTGCAGCAGGCGACGAAGTAAAATTTTATTCAATCAGCGAAGATGAGTTTGAGAATTATCAGGGCGGGCGTATTTGATACCATCCAGGATACGGGACGGTTTGGTTTCCAGCATATCGGGGTAAATCCAGGTGGTGCCATGGACCGCTTCTCCCTGCAGCTGGCGAATGCCATATTGGGAAAAGACCTTGATGCTGCAGCTTTTGAATTTCATTTTCCTGCGCCCCAGATATTATTTGAAAAGGAAACGGTCATTTGTATTACCGGTGCTGATTTTTATCCCACCATTAATAACAAAGCCATTCCCTCTCACCATCCGGTAGTGGTTAGTGAACATTCCCTGCTGAAATTTGAAAAACTGCAGTCAGGTGCAAGAACATATATGTCTGTGCTTGGAGATCTGTCCATTGACAAATGGATGAAAAGCTATAGCACCAATGTAAAAGCAGGCTTCGGTGGATTCCAGGGAAGAACGCTATCGAGATATGATGGAGTAGGCTTTGCATTTACAAAAGGAATAAACAGGATCATTAAGGAAAAGGAATTCATGGTATTACCATGGAAGGCAAATGAGGTCGTGGAAAACCGGAATGAGATAGATTGTATTATCGGGAATGAATGGAATTGGCTTGACCAGGAAATGCAGGGTGAATTTCAGGATCACTGGTACCAGCTCACCAACGATGCAGACCGGATGGGATACCGCCTGGCCGGTCCAAAACTAATTCCCCGGATCAAAGAACAATTGGTTTCATCGCCGGCCAGCTTTGGCACCATCCAGTTGTTGCCTGCCGGACAACTCATCATATTGATGGCAGACCATCAAACCACCGGAGGATATCCCAAGATTGCGCACGTAATATCCGCCCACCTGCCTACACTGGCACAAAAGAAACCCAATGATGTGATGAAATTCAGGGTTACAAACCTTGATTCTGCTGAGGAAAAGATTCAAAGACAGCAGAAATATTTAAATGAGATACAAATTGCATGTAAATTCAGAATGCAAAACCTGTTGAATGCTGATATGTGACCTTAACTGTGATATGGGCGAAGGAATGGGAAATGAGTCATTGATCATGCCCTTCATAAGTTCCGCCAATATAGCCTGTGGCTTTCATGCCGGCAATGGAGACATCATCAGGAAGACCATTGACCTGGCCCTAAAGCATAATGTAAGGATAGGCGCACATCCTTCCTTCAGGGATAAGGAAAATTTCGGAAGAAAGGAAATGAAACTTCCCTTTGAAAAGCTCTATGCGATTATGCTGGAGCAGCTCATTAAGATCGATCTCATTGCAAAAGAAATGGGAGCAGTAATGCATCATGTAAAACCTCACGGTGCCTTATACAATATGGCCTCGAAAGATGAAGGACTCGCTAAGGCCATTGCTATTGCCATCAAGGATTTTAATGAAAACCTGGTTTTATATGGACTTAGCGGGAGTGTAATGATTGAAATGGCCCATTCTGCCGGACTAAAAACGGCCAATGAAGTTTTTGGTGACCGCACCTACCTGGATGACGGAAGTCTTACTCCAAGAACCATGCAAAACGCAATGATTGAAACAGAAGATCAAAGCATCCGCCAGGTATTGCAGATCATCAGAACCGGAACTGTTACCACCGTAAACGGGAACATCATACCCATGCATGCAGAAACCATTTGCATACATGGCGACAACCTCCGTGCTGTTTTCTTTGCAAGGAAAATTTATCAAACCTTACAAAAGGAAAACTTTGCCGGCCAGACTACCTAAGTTCAGCCTTTTTAGCGGCGCCACCATGGGGGCTGCTTTCCTTATGGCCAATTCATCTATTGGTCCGGGTTTCTTAACACAGACTTCTTTTTTTACCGAACAATTACTGACAAGTTTTGGCTTTGTAATTTTTGTATCCGTGCTGCTCGACATAGGAGCCCAGTTAAATACCTGGCGTGTACTTACCGTGAGCGAGTTAAGAGCCCAGGATCTGTCGAACCAGCTTTTACCCGGTCTTGGATATTTTCTTTCTGCGCTGGTGATCTTCGGTGGGTTTGCATTCAATATCGGCAATATTGCAGGGTGCGGCCTTGGTGTGAATGTGCTGACAGGAATGGGATTCAGAGAAGGTGCTGCTATCAGCTGCGGAATTGCCTTATTGTTATTCTGGTTAAAGGAAGTTGGTAAAATGCTTGACCTGGTTACACCTTTCCTGGGCGTTTTAAAGATCACCCTTACATTGATCATAGCTTTTAGCGCTGATCCACCACTGCTTGAATCTATCCAGCATACTTTTATTCCTGAACAAATAAGTACTACGGCTATTGTAACCATTGTTGGTGGTACCGTTGGAGGATATATTACTTTTTCAGGAGCGCACCGGTTATTGGATGCGGGTATAAAGGGAAAAGAAAATATTTCAAAAGTTGATAAAAGTGCGATCAGCGGAATTCTTATTTCAACCCTGATGCGTTTTATTTTATTTCTGGCAGTTGTAGGTGTAGTAACCAGCGGGGTACAATTGTATGCCCACAATCCTGCGGCCACCGTATTTGGATCGGCAGCAGGTGAGATCGGGTTTAAAATTTTTGGTGTGGTCTTATGGAGTGCAGCCATTTCATCTGTATTAGGAGCTGCATATACTTCCGTATCGTTCTTCAAAACATTTCATCCTCTATTTATAAAGTATGAGCGTTTCTTTATTTCCCTGTTTATTATTCTTTCAACCCTGGTTTTCATTTTAATTGGAAGACCCAAACAATTGCTTCTTTTTGCCGGTGCGGTCAATGGATTGATCCTACCCGTTGCACTGGCCATTATACTGATAGCAGCTACCAGAAAAAAACTGCTGAAAGGGTATGAACATCCCGTATGGATGCAACTGGCCGGATGGATGGTGGTGATAGCAATGGGGTGGATGGGGTCGGTTGCCGTTACTGAATTAATGGATGGCTTTTTCTGAGAGCGTTATTTCTGGCCCTTTTTTTTCTGTTATGCTTCTCAAGTAATTTATGGATAAGGATAATAAAAACAGAAACACCGAAGAAAAGGCAGAGGATATTCAGCCGGTAAAACAGGAAGAAGCCAGGCAACGGTCAAGTGCTTTTAATGAACCAGCACCGGGAAATGAAAAAAGTACTTCTAATTCTGAGGAAGCAGATATGGAACAGGAAAGGAAGGAAGCAATGACCGAAAGGGATTAGGGTTTGTACACCATCCCACAACCGGTATAAACTTCGTTATTAAACCTTAGTTGCACCTTATTCCTGTATACATAATCGCTCATGCCATCACTGCAGAAAAAAGGCAGGATCGTAACACTGATATGATTGGAATCCCTGTTGGAAGAATATGCAAGGGTATCACCGGAATTTCTGGTTGAACCGATCCTGAACTTCATAGGTTCTTTCCAGCCGGCAAGCGCAAAACTCAGTGAATCATTATTTCTTATTTCAATATTCCAGAAAGGTTCGTTGCCAATACCATAGAATATAATTCCTGTATTTGATTTAGCATTCCAGGTCTTATTTTCCATTATACCTTCCAGAGGGGTCATGGCATATCCTCCTTTGGTAGCAGGATTATAATAATGAAGAACCGGGCCATCCCATTTATACCTGGCTCTCACTATCTGGTCTTTGTATAACCAGATATATCCGTTTGACGGTGCCCATGTTCCTTCAGTCACTACCATGCTGTCGCGGGCTTTTTTGAGATAGCGTTCCTCCAGCCGGAATGTATTATCCGGATAAAAAGCAACCGTTTGTTCAATTTTACTATTCAATGTAAAACTGCCGCGATAGATGCCATGTGGTTTCCTTATTGCAGGGGTTATTGGCAGGGGCAATACAGGGATCTTCATTGCTGCGTTGGTATCGTGCGACTCAATAATCACAGGTTTTTCCATCTCTTCCATTTCTTCACGTATGGCTTTTTCCTCCGGTAGGGTGCAGCCTGCCAGCAGCGCCAGAATGGTTATATATATTACATTCCTGATCACACTGGTACAGAT
>CBIHLW010000013.1:0-17021 GCA_966210755.1 uncultured bacterium | reverse complement strand
ACGTAACATCGATCTCAATGATGTCTCCATCATTTACAAGTGCAATCATTCCTCCGTCGTAGGCTTCGGGAGTGATGTGGCCTACAACAAAACCATGGGTGCCACCACTGAATCTCCCATCGGTGATCAATGCCACCGATTTTCCAAGCCCTGCTCCAATGATGGCAGAAGTAGGCTTGAGCATTTCAGGCATACCCGGACCGCCTTTTGGTCCTACATACCTGATCACAACAACGTCACCTGCTTTTATCTTTCCGGAATTGATCCCATTGATCAATTCAAATTCACCATCAAAAACTTTTGCAGGTCCTTCAAACCTGTTGCCTTCCTTGCCACTGATCTTTGCAACACTTCCCTGTTCAGCAAGATTGCCATAGAGTATTTGTAAATGACCTGTAGGTTTAATGGGATCGGAAACAGGGCGTATGATCTGTTGATCTGAAAAATCAAGATCAGGTATATCTTTCAGGTTTTCCTTTAAAGTTTTGCCGGTCACAGTTAAGCAGTCACCATGAAGAAGTCCCTGTTGTAATAAATATTTCATTACAGATGGAAGTCCGCCATGAGCATGCAGATCCTGCATCAGGTATTTACCACTGGGTTTGAAATCAGCAAGTACCGGTACTTTGTTACTTATTATTTGAAAATCATCCTGCGAAAGTTGTACATCAACACTTTTTGCCATGGCAATAAGATGCAATACGGCATTGGTAGATCCGCCCAGCACCATCACTACAGTTATGGCATTTTCAAATGCCTTCCTGGTCATGATATCAGATGGTCTGATGTCTTTTTCCAATAATACCCGGATAGCTTTACCAGCCTCCATGCATTCTTTTTTCTTTTCTTCACTAATGGCCGGATTGGATGAGGAGTAGGGGAGACTCATACCTAGTGCTTCAATTGCTGCAGCCATGGTATTGGCTGTATACATTCCTCCGCAGGCGCCTGCACCCGGACAGGAAGCTTTTACTACACAACGGAAATCTTCAGCTGTTATGGTGCCTGCCATTTTCTGTCCAAGTGCTTCAAACGCAGAAACGATATTCAGGTCCTGCCCGTTGTGATGGCCTGGTGCAATGGTTCCGCCATATACCATAATCGAAGGCCGGTTCAACCTGCCCATAGCAATCACAGAACCCGGCATATTCTTATCACAACCAGGCAGGGCTATCAGGGCATCATAATATTGGGCGCCGCAAACTGCTTCAATGGAATCAGCAATGATATCCCGGCTTACCAGTGAATAACGCATTCCCTCAGTTCCGTTGCTCATGCCGTCGCTTACTCCAATGGTATTGAATATTAATCCTACAAGATTCTGGTCCCACACACCCTGCTTTACAATTCGCGCAAGGTCATTCAAATGCATGTTGCAGGTATTGCCATCATAACCCATGCTTACAATACCCACCTGAGCTTTGTTCAGATCCTCATCAGTAAGACCTATTCCATATAACATGGCCTGTGCAGCAGGCTGTGTTTCATCCTGTGTCAGAACCTTGCTGTATTTATTTATTTCTCTCATGCTACTTTCTCTGTTGATATTTCTTTGCCGGCTACAATTTTTTTATATGCGCGCTGGATCACTGCGCTCAACGACGCTTCCCATTGAAGCCTGAAGGGTTTTTTGTCCAGCGATTCAATTCCAATGATCTCTGCAGCTGTACCGCAGTAAAAACAACTGTCTGATTCATACACGTCCTGTACGGTTATCCTGGATTCTGCAACTTCAATATCCAGTTCTTTGCAGATCTCAAATACCGTGCTTCTTGTTATACCAGGCAGGATGCTTCCGCGTTGGGGTGTAAATAATATACCATTCTTCTCAATGAATACATTAGCGCCTGGACCCTCAGCCACATATCCGTCGGCATCAAGTAAGAGTGCTTCATCAAAACCGGAGTCCTTCGCTTCCTGTGTGGCCAGGATCGAATTCACATAATGACCTGAAACCTTTGCTTCCACTTTAAAGCTTGCCGGTGTGATTCTCCTGTAAGAAGATGTTTTCAGTCTTAATAATTGATTACCCAGATATGCATCCCACTCCCATGCGAGAATGGAAAGTTGTGATTCCCTGGCTTTTGTTAGCGACATATTTGGAGAACAGGTGAGGATAGGCCTCAGATAGGCATTTCTGAATTTGTTCCTGTTCATCAGCTCATAGGAAATTTGAATGAGCGCTTCATTTTCGTAAGGATAGGGTATACCGATTGCATCGGCAGAGAACTGTAACC
Source organism: uncultured bacterium (assembly GCA_966210755.1). Lineage (GTDB taxonomy): Bacteria > Bacteroidota > Bacteroidia > Chitinophagales > Chitinophagaceae > Flavisolibacter. The sequence continues at coordinate 14,784 of CBIHLW010000013.1, read as the reverse complement.
TGTTATAATGTTCTGCGGCCTTAAATATGTTTAAGCCCTTATCCGTATCATAAGCTCTTATGCCTTCGAACACAGCATAACCGTAATGCAGGGACTGATCGTACATATTTGCCCTGGCATCAACGGCCCTGATGAATTCACCATTGCAATAAATAATGGTTGATTCGTTGTAATACATCATTTTCATTTTTTTGCATAAAAAAACCCGCCTCCTGGAGGCGGGTTTATATTGATAATGTTTATTCAATTAAGTACCACCTCCATGCAAAGCAGGAATAATAATGACAACCACAATAATAATTGCTGATACCAGGCTGTTGACACTATATGATCTGCTCTTGTTCATGAAGGCGTATGTAGATCAAAAATACACCTTCACGGTTTATGTTCAATAATAATCCCTGATAATTTTTTATATCAGCGTGGATTTTCTCAATTCTATATTCAAATGATTGATATCGTCAGGAAGTCTTCCTGCTACAAACTCACTTATCAGGTCGCCGATGGTAGAAGTAAAATAATAATTGACCGGATCGATATCTTTCGTTACAAATTTTGAATCCAGCGCCCATGCAACAGCCTGGCGCACCAGCTCTGCTTCTTCTTTTAATTCCAAATGATCAAGAAGGAGGGATGAAGAAAGCACGGAACCAACCGGATTCGCAATGTCCTTACCTGCAGCCTGCGGATAAGAACCGTGAATGGGTTCAAATAAGGCTGTGTGAAGTCCAACGGATGCGGAAGGTAACATGCCCAGGGATCCGGTGATCACACTTGCTTCATCGCTGATGATATCTCCGAACATATTTTCGGTAAGGATCACATCAAACTGTTTTGGGTTTACAATGATCTGCATGGCTGCATTGTCAACAAACATATAATCCACTTCTACTTCCGGATAGCCGTTCGCAATTTCCTGTATGGTTTTTCTCCATAACCTGGATGTTTCAAGAACATTGGCCTTGTCAACCAGCGTAAGTTTCTTTTTACGTTGCGAAGCCGCTTTGAAAGCAAGGTGACTGATCCTTTCAATTTCTTCACGGCTGTATATGCATAGGTCAGATGCAGAAGTATAGTCAGCGTTGATCTCTTTTTTCCCGAAATAAATTCCGCCGGTTAATTCACGGTAAATAACAAAGTCAACCCCATCAAGACGGTTTGATTTTAATGGAGACAAATGCTGAAGTGCAGCATAAGTGCTTACAGGACGGATGTTGGCAAAAAGTCCGAGCGCTTTTCTCAACTGCAGCAGTCCCTGCTCCGGTCTTATTTTAGCAGTTGGATCCTTATCGTACTTAGGATGCCCGATGGCCCCAAACAAAATAGCATCACTGTCCATGCAAACTTCAAGCGTTTCAGGAGGCAGGGCACTTCCGGTTTTATCTATGGCATCCGCACCCATAAGGCCATAACTGAAATCAAACTCATGCCCGAATCTTTTTGCTATGGCATCAAGCACCTTTACCGATTGCCGGGTTACTTCAGGGCCTATGCCATCACCCGGTATCACTGCAATATTTTTATACATAGTTAAGCGGTATGTTTTTCAAATTCTTCAATATCATCTTTAATGCTGATCAGGTAGTCAATGTCATCATAGCCATTCAGCAGGCAGGTTTTTTTATACGCGCCGATCTCAAAATTTTCAGTTTCACCAGTCTCGTTGATGGTGATGGTTTGTTCTTCAAGGTTCACGGTTAATTCGGACTGGTTATTACGGGAGAATATCTTTTGCAGAAACCCGTTGGATACCTGCACTGGTAATAAACCATTATTCAGTGCATTGCTTTTAAAAATGTCGGCAAAAAAACTGGACACCACTACTTTGAAACCATAATCAAGTATGGACCATGCAGCATGTTCCCTTGATGAACCACAACCAAAGTTTTTTCCTGCCACCAGTATCTTACCTGTATAGGAAGGGTCATTCAAAACAAAATCTTTTACCGGCCTTGACTCATCGTCATGGCTATAACGCCAGTCGCGAAACAGGTTCTTTCCAAACCCTTCCCGGGTTGTGGCTTTTAAAAACCGTGCGGGAATGATCTGGTCAGTGTCAATATTTTCCATGGCCAGCGGAACAAAACGGCTATGGATGATGTTGAGGGACATGTAGGTTTTAAGTTTAAGGTTTAAAGTTCTTTGATCAATGAATTTGAGTCCTCCTCATAGCTCACAGCTCATAGCTAAAAGCCTTTAGCCAATAGCCTTAGCTCACAGCAATTCCCTGACATCCGTAACCATTCCTGTAATGGCTGCCGCTGCGGCTGTCAATGGGCTGGCCAGTAATGTTCTTGCTCCGGCTCCCTGTCTGCCTTCAAAATTTCTGTTGCTGGTTGATATGCAGTATTCACCTGCAGGTATCTTGTCTTCATTCATTCCCAGACAGGCACTGCAACCTGCCTGTCGTACTTCAAATCCGGCATCCTCAAATATTTTATTAAGGCCTTCTGATTTTGCCTGCCGGGCCACCTGTTGTGAACCGGGAACGATCATCACTTTTACATGTTCATTCTTTTTTCTTCCTTTTACTATGCTCGCTACCAGCCTAAGGTCTTCGATCCTGGAATTGGTACAGCTTCCAATAAAAATATTTTGCACAGGCATTCCTTTCAATGGTTTTCCTGCCTGTAAGCCCATGTATTCAAGCGCCTTCATGATGTTTTTTCTTTCACCTTCTTCCGGAATGCTGTCAAGGGCAGGTACCAGTCCATTTATTGCAATGCCTAATCCGGGATTGGTGCCATAGGTGATCATTGGTTCAATATCAGCAGCATTAATAAAGATCTCCTTATCAAATGTTGCATCGTTGTCAGAAAAAAGTTCTTTCCATTCTTTTACTTTTTCTTCCCATTGTTCTTCTGAGGGGGCAAACAGTCTTCCTTTCAGATAATTCAGGGTGATGTCATCCGGTGCTATCATGCCGCCTCTGGCGCCCATTTCAATACTCATATTGCAAATGGTCATCCTTGCTTCCATGGACAGAGCGCGGATAGCTGATCCTGCATACTCTACAAAATATCCTGTTGCACCGCTGGTTGAAATTTTGGAGATGATATAAAGTATGATATCCTTTGAAACAACCGCATTACTGAGCGCTCCTTCAATATTGATACGCATTAATTTGGGCTTGCTTTGCAATAGACACTGGGAAGCAAAAACCATTTCAACCTCACTGGTGCCAATTCCAAATGCAATGGTACCAAACGCGCCATGTGTGGATGTGTGACTGTCGCCACAAACAATGGTCATTCCCGGCTGTGTAATTCCCAGTTCCGGTCCTATAACATGTACAATACCCTGGAAGGGATGCCCCAGGCCATATAATTCTATATTATGGTTGTTGCAATTCTCGATCAATTGTTCCACCTGTAATCTTGATAGCTCGTCTTTAATGGCAAGGTGTTGATTAACGGTAGGTACATTATGATCGGCAGTGGCTACAACCTGTTTCGGCCTTAAAACTTTCAGTCCTCTTTTTTCAAGTCCGGCAAAAGCCTGCGGACTTGTAACCTCATGTATAAAATGTTTATCAATATAAATTACAGAGGGACCATCATTAATTGTTTTAACAACATGCCTGTCCCAGATCTTTTCAAATAGTGTTTTACCCATAATCTTATGCAACAGCGGTTTCCGGCTGGTATTGGTTAGCTAAGTGAAGCAGGTCTTCTTCTTTTACTTCTTTTTTGGAATCAGCGATCCTGAGGAAGGATTCATATAAAACGTCTATATCATTCCTGTTGTACTGGTAACCCATTTTCTGTAACCTGTAAGCAAGTGCGCTTCTGCCGCTTCTTGCAGTTAGTACAATTTTGCTGTGTTCAGCGCCTACTTCTTCCGGATTGATGATCTCATAGGTTAGTGCATCTTTTAAAAATCCATCCTGGTGAATTCCTGATGAATGTGAAAATGCATTGGAGCCAACAATGGCCTTATTAGGCTGAACGGGCATGCGCATGGTATCAGATACCTGCCTGCTCAACGGATTTAATTGTTGTGTTTTGACATGGCTGTACAAACCAAGGTGTTTGTGCTGCCTGAGTATCATTACCACTTCTTCGAGAGAAGTGTTGCCGGCTCTTTCACCAAGTCCATTGATGGTACATTCAATTTGTCTTGCTCCATTCATTACACCTGCAATGGAATTGGCCGTTGCCAGTCCGAGGTCATTATGACAATGACAGGAGATCACGGCTTTGTCAATATTAGGAACATTGTTCATAAGGAAAGCCACCTTTTCTCCATATTGGCCGGGAAGACAATAGCCGGTAGTATCGGGTATGTTCACTGTGGTGGCGCCTGCCCGGATCACGGCTTCCGTCACTTTTGCCAGGTATTCATTGTCTGTTCTTCCTGCATCTTCTGCATAAAATTCAACATCATCGGTATAATTGCGTGCCCATTTCACACACTGAACAGCTCTTTCCAAAATATCCTCACGCGTTGAATTGAACTTGCTTTTAATATGGAAATCTGAAGTTCCGATCCCTGTATGAATGCGTGGCCGTTTTGCATACCGTAGGGCCTGGGCTGCCACTTCAATATCCTTGTGAACGGCCCTGCTAAGCGCACAAATGGTAACATCTTTAATGGTCCTTGCTATTGCAACCACTGATTCAAAATCGCCCGGACTTGATATGGGAAATCCTGCTTCAATGATATCAACACCAATATTTTCAAGCTGCAGTGCCAGTTCAAGTTTTTCGGATGTATTGAGTTTACAACCCGGCACCTGTTCACCATCGCGAAGCGTTGTGTCAAATATGAGAACCTGGTTTTTATTCATAACCTACCTTTGAAGGATGTCACCGAAACTAAACGAAACAGTAAGGGTTGTAAAAACAAAATATAGCTATTTTGCATTGCTGAAAGCTTGGAAAAATCTATAAAACCCTTGCCTGTATTGCATTTCACCATAAAATTTATATGATGCCTAACAGGCCTAATGATACTTTATTTCAATTGATCAAGTCCCTTGAAAAAGGAGAGAAGCGCAATTTTAAATTGTATGTGAAGCGTAATTCATCTAATGAGGATCTTAAGAGCATTCTGCTTTTTGATGCTTTAGATAAAATGGAGGAATACAACGAGGCAGTTCTTCTCAAAAAGAACCGGTCGGTAAAAAAGGAACAACTTGCCAATCGTAAGGCCCACCTGTACAAACAGATACTTTCAAGTTTGCGTTTGCTGGAAACGAGTGAGAACATTGACATTCATCTGCATGAGCAGCTTGACCATGCCCGTATCCTTTATAATAAGGGCCTGTAACTTCTAAGCATTAAGATACTGGAGAAACCAAAGGAAAATGCCAAGGCGCATAACCAGTATTCCTTTCTTGTGCAGATCCTTTTTCTTGAAAAGAAGATCGAATCACTTCATATTACCAGAAGCCTGAAGGACAGAGCCCGGCAATTATCAGCAGAAGCTGATGAAGTGGTATCACATCTACAGATCATTACCAGACTTTCCAATCTTTCTCTGGAATTATATGGATGGTACATCAATCATGGTCATGCACGTAATGAGGATGATGAGAAAACACTGGATGTATTCTTTAAAAGAAATCTTCCAAAAGAGCCAATTGATGAAAAGGATTTTTATCAAAGACTCCACCTTTACCAGAGTTATTGCTGGTATGCATTTATACGCCAGGATTTTTTGATGTATTACCGGTACACTAAAAAATGGGTGGACCTTTTTCACGATCATCCTATGATGATCGAGATTGAAACCTCCCATTATATAAAAGGCCTCCATAACCTGATCAATGCCCATTTTGACCTGAATAATTACGAAAAATTTGATGCCACACTGGAGGTGTTTGAGCGGTTTGCAGCATCTGATATTGTAAAAAGGAATGAGAACAACAGTATCCAGGTTTTTGTGTACCTGTATATTGCAAAGATCAACCGGCATTTCATGTATGGTAGTTTTGATGAGGGACTTGAGCTGGTGCCTTATATCAATGAAAAAATAAAAGAATACGCATTATATCTTGACCGGCACCGGGTATTGGTTTTTTATTATAAGGTAGCATCACTTTATTTCGGAAGCGGCCAGCCTGATAAGGCCATTGTCTACCTCAATAAGATCATTAACTGGAAGATAGACCTGAGAAACGATCTTCAGTGTTATGCCAGGTTCCTGCATTTAATTTCACACTATGAACTTGGGAATTATGATCTGCTTGAATACCTTGGGAAATCAGTTTACCGTTTCATGTTGAAGATGGAAAACCTCGGCCCTGTAGAGGAGGACATCTTTAAATTCCTGAAGAATGCGTTCAATTTTTCTCCTACTAATCTAAATGCTGAATTTGAAAAACTGTTGGAAAGATTGAAAAAATATCAAAACGACAGGCTGGCTACCCGTGCCTTTTCCTATCTGGATATTATCTCATGGCTGGAAAGTAAAATTCAAAATGTACCGGTGCAGGAAGTGATCAGGAAAAAAGTAATTGGAAAAAGAAGGTCAGACCCTGCCTGAAGCTGTACACTGCCGGAAAATAAATAGAATATATCCACTCAGTTTAATAAGGGATCAAAGCAGAAAACTCAAATGCATGAAAATGATCCTGTTTATCCGTTGCTGCAATATGGAAAAAATGAACTATGAACTTTGTTTTTCGAAATAAGGGATATCATCCTTTGATTCATTTTCTTTTTGGTTCCAGTAAGCAAGGGTAACCGTATGGCCGCTTTTTGTTTTTAACATCCTTCCGAAAATGGCATTTACCGGGTTGAAGCTTACATCTGTAACGCCAATTGTAAACGAGGAAGGAGGGGGAGGTTCTGCAGGTAGTATAGCTTCACCAGGTGCCTGATCTGCGGAACCTGCAACCGGTGTTGCAGGCGGAGCCACGGCTGCTTTGGGCGGTGGGGTTACGGCAATTATTACCGTATATTTATTTAACTCCAGGAGCTTTTTTAAAAAATCAACTCTTTCCGGTGATGCGTTTTTTTCTACAATAGCGCACTTAACACCATTGAGCTCCTCAAATTCGTGGTTCTTATTGATAGCCATTTAATAACCGGGACTTAGTGAATGAATATAATCAAAAACAGAACCCACTACACCTGCCACAACCACACCAATGGTACAAACATACAGGGCCATACGGGGCATAAAGGATACGGAAACTTTTTCCATAGGCCTGTCAGTGGCGTCCATAAATATGACTTTTACAATTCGCAGGTAATAGTAAAATGAGATGATCATGTTGAGGGCCGCAATACTGATCAGCAGATAATTTCCTTTTGATGCGCCCGACATCAGTAAGAAAAATTTTCCAAAGAACCCTGCGGTAGGTGGTACCCCTGCCAGGGAAAACAATGCGATCACCAATATCCAGGACAATACCGGATTGGTTTTGTAAAAACCTTTATAGTCATCAATGTTTTCCTTACCATTAAAAGCACTTACCACGGAAACAACACCAAATGCAGCCAGGTTGGAAAAAATATAAATCAGGATAAAATATACAACAGTTGATGTGCCAAGCTGGGAACTACCTGTGATCCCAACAAGTATAAATCCTATCTGTGCTATGGATGAAAAGGCAAGGAACCGTTTAAAATTATTTTGCCTGATGGCAAAAAGGTTTCCTGTAATGATGGTAACAATGGAAAGTATAAAGAGCATATTATACCATGCTGCAGCAAGTGGCCTGAACACGGTATATAGAACGGTTATGAAAACAAATACCACGGCTCCTTTGGAGATCACTGATAAATAAGAAGTAACCGCAATAGGCGCACCTTCGTATACATCGGCAGTCCATAAATGAAAAGGGACCACTGAAATTTTAAATGCAAAACCCGAAAGGATCAGGATGAATGCAAAGATCTCAATGGGTTTATTCTGCAGGAACCCGGGAATTTCCGAAAATACCAGCGTGCCGGTGGTGCCATAGATCATGGATATGCCAAAGAGCAGCATGGCTGATGAAAAAGCAGAAGAGATGATCAGTTTCATGGCTGCTTCAGATGAACGTTTCCTGGTAAGGTCAAAATTGGCAGCTGCTGCAAGCGGGATGGTTGATAGTTCCAGTCCAAGATAAAACATCAGCAGGTTACCACCAGAGATCATGAAGAACATACCCAGCAGGGTAGACAGTAGCAAAACATAAAATTCAATAACATGTTTATGCGTTTTCAGCCATGAATAACTTTGCATGGAAATGATGATCATGGCAAGGTTCAGGATGTTTTTTTCAAGTATCATGAGCTCATTGGTCCGGAACATTTCATTGAATAATACACCCGGTTCACCCATGAAAAATCCGGAGACCAGGTTCAGAAAAAGCATCACATTAACCAGGATAAGTATCGTTTCATTGCTTTTATCTTTTCCCAGCCTGATGAAGAGCAAAATGAAGATCATGAAGGCTACCACCAGCTCCTGTTTCATCAATAAAAAAAACTCATTCATACTACTTAATTACAGCATTATTTCAATTCGTTTTCCATTTCCGGTCTTCACTTTATATTTCCGGCAACTTTATTCATAATGATCCCGGTGCCTGGCGCGATCAGTTCATTTATAAGAAAGGGTGCAAAGCCAATCAAAACAATTACAATGATCAATACAGCGGCCGCCAGTTTTTCATTCCAGCTGGCATCTTTCAATCCTGAATAGGCACTGCTCATTGGTCCCATTACCGTTTTACCTATAGCCCTTAAAATATATACAGCAGTAACTACTATAGAAGCGCAGGCAAGGATGGTTGCCAGCCTGTATAAAGCATCCGGATTTTGCCAGGAGCCCATGAAGATGGTGATTTCAGCTACAAATCCACTCAACCCTGGAAGCCCCAGGGAACACAGACCGGCAATCACAAATACGGAAGATATAAAAGGCGTCACTTTTAATAATCCGCCCAGCTTCGCTACTTCTCTGGTATGTGTTCTGCTATAGATCATTCCGATGGCAGCAAAGAAAAGGGCCGTCATCAGCCCATGCGAAACCATTTGAAACACCGCACCGTTGATGGCCGTTTGGGTGAGCATGCCTATGCCCAGCAGCACAAAACCACAATGGCTCACTGAAGAATAAGCATTGATATATTTAAGATCCTTTTGCATCATGGTAGCAAAGGCTCCGTAGATGATAGCGATGGTTGCCAGTATAATTATGATCCATGAATAGGATTGTGCGGCATCGGGCATTAAAAAAGTGGCTACTCTCAGGCATCCGTATCCACCCAGCTTCATGGAAATGCCGGCAAGGAACATGGATGCAGCAGTTGGAGCAGAAGAGTGGCCGTCCGGCACCCAGGTATGAAAGGGAAACAAGGCTGTAAAAATTCCAAATCCAATGAAAGCAAACGGAAAAAAAACCAGCTGTACTTCAATGGGTATATTCATAGCTGCAATCTCCATAATGTTGAATGTGCCGGTGTTAAAATACAGTCCTGCGAGGCCAACAAATACCAGTGCAGATCCGCCCATGAGCATCAGAGCCAGCTTCATGGCGCTGTATTCTTTTTTACCGCTTCCCCAGATCCCGATCAATAAGAATTTTGGAATGACAGCTATCTCAAGAAAGAAAAATAATGTGAAAAGGTCAAGTGAAATAAAGAATCCATAGGCACCAGCACTTAAAAATAAGAGCAGGAAAAAATATTCTTTATTGAGTTTTTCTATTGTCCAAGATACAAGCACGCCTGCAAAAACCACAAAAGCGGTAAGCAGGATCATGGCAATGGATATGCCATCTACTCCAACATGATAATGTATACCCAGGGGTTGAAACCAGATCTGATCAAACTCAAATAACATGGGTGAAAGATCACCTGCAGATCTCAGTTGCCAGTATGCTGCCAATAAGTACACCGATAACAGGAGTTGTAAAGAAGCTCCGGCAAGGGAAACTGCTCTTACCTGTTTCAGGCCCCTGCAAAACAGTAAGGAAACAGCCGTAAGTAGTGGAACTATAATAAGCAGCGATACATTCATAAATAATTATTTCCAGAAATAAATAAACAGGACAGCCAGTGAGGCTATGCCGCAAAAAAAGAATAGTGCATACGATTGTACGCGTCCTGATTGTACAACCCTGATCCATTCCGATGTTCTCCCGGTTACATAAGCAGCCATGTTTACAGAACCATCAATGATATGTTTATCGATCCATGCAGCCGGCCGTCCCACCATATTAAAAATGATCTTCCTTGTAATAAACAGATAGACCTCATCAATATAAAATTTCCGGCAGGCAGCCTTATACAGGCCGCCAAATAATGCGGCTATCCTACCGGGCATTTCGTTTTCTTTTTTATAGAGCAGCGTTGCCAGCACAATGGCTATCAATGATAATGTTACGGGAGCAATTGAAAATAAAAGATCAAAATGGACTTCTGCCGGACGCCCGTTTGCAGTTACAAAATTTGAAAAAGGAATAAAGCCTGCTATTGTTGAACAGATGGCAAGTGCCACCAGTGGTAATTTCATGTATAAACTTCCTTCACAATGATGCAACACCAACTCTTTTGCTTCCTTCTTCCAGAAAATTGAAAAATAAAGCCGGAACATATAAAAAGCTGTAAGAGCCGAGGTAAGTATGCCAACATAAAAAATAAATGCGTTGCTTTGATAAGCAGCCATCAATATTTCCTCTTTAGAGAAAAATCCTGCGAAAGGAGGAATGCCTGCAATGGCCAGGCATCCAATTAAAAAACAAATATGTGTAAGCGGCATCAGTTTCCTTAAACCTCCCATATCTTTCATATTATTACTGTGCACCAGATGAATTACTGCACCTGCTCCCAGGAATAAAAGAGATTTAAAAAATGCATGCGTGAACAAATGGAACATGGATGCGGTATAACCAGCGTCCGATGGACCGGAAACGCCCAGGGCAAACATCATAAATCCAATCTGCGACATGGTGGAAAATGCCAGTATCCTTTTGATGTCGGTTTGCGTGCAGGCAATGATGGCGGCAAGAATGGCAGAAAAAGCACCTGTATAAGTAACCAGTTCTAAAGCTGCATCGGCTATTGCAAATAATGGAAATAGTCTCGCTACAAGGTAAACACCCGCCACCACCATGGTAGCGGCATGTATCAATGCTGAAACAGGAGTAGGACCTTCCATGGCATCGGGAAGCCAGATATGTAATGGAAACATGGCAGATTTCCCTGCGCCACTAATGAATACAAGACCTAGTGCCCAGGTCAGCATGGACACACCAAGAAATGATGCGGCACTGATCTGTAAAAATTCAGTTGATGATGTTGATTCCAGTCTGCTGATGAGGGTTCCAAAATCAAGCGTGCCTGCATAAAAACCAAGAATGAGAATACCAACAAGAAATCCCAGGTCGGCAAACCTTGTTACAATAAATGCTTTTTTGGAAGCGGCAACTGCGGATGGCCGTTCATAATAAAATCCGATCAGCAGATAAGAGGAAACGCCAACAAGTTCCCAGAAGATATAGATCTGAAAAATATTTGCCGATAGAACCAGTCCAAGCATGGAAAAACTGAAGAGCGAAAGAAAACTGTAATAGGTAGCAAATCTTTCCTCTCCCTTCATATATCCCAGGCTGAATAAATGAACCATCAGCGATACAAAGCTTACCACCACCAGCATCATCACTGAAACCGGATCGAGAAGTATACCCATGTCAATGGATAAGCCGGGAGAAAATTCAAGCCAGGAATAATTCAGCACGATGATCTTTGGATAAGCGCCCATTTCAGCACCCTCAATAAAAAAATACTGGCAGGCCGCATATATGGATAATATAGTGGTGGCCAGTATCGACACTGTACCGATTATTCCCGAAAAGCTCCTGAAGTTTTTTCTTCCCCACAATCCAAGCAAAATGAAACTGATGAACGGAAGCAAAGGAATCAGCGCTATGTAGGAATAGTTGCTCATAACTTAAAATTTCAATTCAGCGGCATCTTCAACGTCCACTGATTTATGGCTTCTGTATAAGTTGATAATGATGGCAATGGCTACCGCTACTTCAGCAGCGGCAATGGTAATGATAAAGATGACGAAGAACACGCCATCAAGTTTGTCCGGGTACAGGTATTTATTAAAAGCGATAAAATTGATATTGATACTGTTCAGAAGAAGTTCAACCGACATCAGCATGGTAATGATGTTACGTCTTGTGAACAATCCATACATGCCAATAAAAAAGAGCGCGGTGCTTACAAATAGTATATGTGTAAGAGGTACTGATTCCATTTTATACTTTTTCAGGTTTTTCTTTCTGGCTCACCTCATTGATCAAGATCCTTTCGGCAGGAACGGGATGGATCATTTCTTCCTGTACTTTCTTATGATCATCAGTCGGTTTGATGGCAATTACAATACAGCCTATCATGGCTGACAGTAAAAGCATGCTCACTACCTCAAAAGGCAATACATATCCATGGTCGCTTGTGCTGAGCATTTGCATCCCTATTTCGGAAACAGGTACTACAAAAGGTTTTGAAGCAGTTTCGGTAAACCCATTATTGCTAATCAGGTTATAGCTTAATCCAAATCCGAATAATGTAGCCAGTGCTGAAAATAACATCCTTCTTTTTGAAGGTGATAGCATTTCTTTCCCGGATTGCTGGGTAAGGAAGATGGAAAATATAATCAGGACCACAATACCACCAACATATACTATGATCTGAACAGCAGCAATAAATTCAACCTGCATCCAGAAATACAGGGCCGCAATACCCACCAGTGAGATCAGCAGCCAGATGGCAGATCTGAAGATCTTCATGGTTGTAACAGCCAGTAATCCTGCACCAAGGATCACTGTGGAAATAGCATAAAAGATAATTGCAGATGCGCTCATTATTCAATTCCCTCCCTGATCTTCGAACCCGGACGGTTCAGCTTTTTAGTTAATTTACTCCTGTCAAATACGCTGTGTTCAAAATGCTGCGCCATTTTTATAGCATCGGTAGGGCAGGCCTCTATGCACAGGTTGCACATAGTACACAGTTCAAGATGATATACAAAAGTGTCAAGTGCTTTTTTTCTTTTTCCTTCTGGTGATACATCAAATTTGGTAATGATCTTGATCGTGGCATTCGGACAGGCCAGTTCGCAGGCCGTACATCCTGTACAGGCATGTTCATTGTTTTCATCATGAGGCATAACCACTTCACCCCTGAAACGTTCAGGAAGAACAAGCGTATCACGATTGTCAGGATATTGTTGCGTAATGATCTCTCCAGGCCTTACAAAATAGTATCCCGTTCTTCCCATTCCTTTTAACAAGGATCTTATGGCACCAACCACTTCTGATATGTATTGTTTGATGAACATTTTGTGATATAATTTTTTAAGACCTGTATACTCTCATCCACATCCGGACGTTTGCTTCGCTTGTTTCTTACATCAATAGTTCCCTAAACTATTCACTCGCATTGATGACGCTTCCGTGGCAATCCGCGGCCATCCTTTCATCCGTGATCCGTTTTCATCCGCAATCCTCCTTCACAAAATTTGCTTCGCTTTGTTTCTTAAACACACGATCCCAATAATACCCGCTCGTAATAACGAAACTTCCGTGGCCATCCGCGGCCATCCTTTCATCCGTGATTCCTTTCATCCGCAATTCCTTTTATCCGTGATTCCTTTCATCCTTAATCCTCCTTCATCCGCGATCAGAAATACCATCCCATAATCCCCACCACCGTAACCAGCAAAAGGTTGAATAAACTGATCGGCAATAAATATTTCCATTCCAAATTCAATAACTGGTCAACCCGCATCCTTGGAAACGTCCATCTGAACCACATGATCAGAAAAATGAGAAAAAAAGTTTTTCCAAAGAACCACACAGACGACGGTATCCAATCCATAATATGATTAAATCCTTCCCAGCTCCCGATATGTAAGGGCATCCATCCACCCAGGAAAAGTGTGGCACCGATCGCACAAACAATAAAGATGTTGATATATTCTGCAAGAAAGAACAAAGCGAACCTCATTCCTGAATATTCGGTATGAAAACCTGCGGTCAGTTCCGATTCTGCTTCAGCAAGGTCAAATGGCGCCCTGTTGGTTTCTGCAGTTACTGCAATGATAAAAATTACAAATGCAATAAGGGCTGGGATGTGGCCCCTGAACAACCACCATCCATTTTGCTGCGAAATAATAATATCATGAATGGACAGGCTGCCGGATAATACAACGATAGTTAAAATGGCAAGTCCGGCAGATAATTCATAGCTCACAATCTGAGCACCGCTCCGCATGGCGCCCAGCAGCGAATATTTATTATTGCTGGCCCATCCGGCCATCAGGATACCAATAACTGAAAGCGATGAAACAGCTGTAATGTATAACACTCCAATATTGATATCCCATATCTGGAAGTTTTTAGCAAAAGCTATGGGTGCCAATAGTAACATGGCAACGGTCATCACCATAAAAGGGGCAAGGTTGAATAAGAATTTATCTGAACCATCTGGTGTCAGTCCTTCCTTCATGAGCAGTTTTAAGGTATCTGCACTGGTTTGGAAAATGCCCTGCGGACCCACGCGATTAGGTCCCAGCCTGATCTGCATCCTTGCTGCCACTTTTCTTTCCATCAGCACCAGTACCAGCCCTAAAACAGCAAATAATCCAATGGCCAATAACATTACAATGGCGCATTGAATCACCAGTACCCAGGTGGGATTGAAGTTGGCATACAACCAGTTGTTGATCGATTCTGTTATGGATGAAAAACTCATAACCCCTTGCGCCTTAAATGGCGGAACCAGGTCTGATAAACTTACTTTATTAAATCACGTTTAATTTTAAGTTTATCAGA
>CBIHLW010000012.1:0-17554 GCA_966210755.1 uncultured bacterium | reverse complement strand
AATCAGTATGCGCATCAGACTTTAGTTCTTTTACGTTCATTTCTCGACCATTTTTTTGTATCAAGCCAGCTAAAATGTCTTCCGAAAAATCCCGGGGCTTTTTCTTCCTCTTCAAAATATCCGGAACCATAACCATATCCATATCCATAACGGCCATATCCATAATAGCCATACCCGCTCCTGATCTTTACATCATTCAATATGATTGATATTTTAGGCAACTTGCCCTGAACATAAAATTCATCAATGAGGTTAACCTGTTTTTTATAAGTGTGGCCCTGGCGCACAATGTAAAGGGTGGCATCAGCGTATTTGCTTAGTGTCATGGCATCGCTCACCATCCCAACAGGTGCCGTATCCATGATCACCACATCAAAATTTGTTTTCAGATAACTGAAAAGATCATCCAGTTTCGGATCAAGTAAGATCTCGGCAGGATTTGGAGGCACAGGTCCGCAGGGAAGTACAAAAAGATTTTCGCTTCCATCAACACCGATAAAGAGTTCTTCAATTTTAGCTTTACCAAGGAGATAATTTGTTAATCCGGGTTTCCGCGTCATGTTTAAATGCGAAAGGATCTTGGGTTTCCGTATATCAAATTCAAGGATAACCGTTTTTTTACCTGCCACTGCCATCACAGCACCAATATTAGTACTGATGAATGATTTTCCTTCGCCACTGAATGAAGAGGTAACCAGGATTACCGGATTTTGAATATGGTTCAATACATATTGAAGATTGGAACGTATGATCCTGAATTGCTCCGCCACCACACTCCTGTTATTGGCAGCCACAACAAGATTGTTCTTTCCGTAAGAATGGCCAACCTCGCCAATAATTGTTGCATCCGTAAGCCTTTCAATATCATGCCTGGTTGTAACCTTATCATTTAATAATTCAATGATGAAAATAAACAGGGCAGGCAGGAATATACCAACAACCACTGCAAGCAATTGAATATTGGTGCGGTTTGGTTTTACCGGTGTATTATTTGGTGTGGCTTCCGTTAAAACTTTTATATCAGAGATTGTGGAGGCCAGCGCAATTGCCGACTTTTCCCTTTCTTCCAGCAGGGCATTGTACACAACCAGCTTATGTTCCAGTTGTCTTTTGATGCCTTCGATAGCCTGCTTTTTTTCAGGCATGCTACTGAGCTGACTCTGGGCTGAGGAACTTATTCCATTGAGACTGGATATGGATGAGGTGAATGCCCTTTTGATATTACCGAGACTTTCAAGAATGTTTGACTGCAGGCTATTGACCAGTGATTCTTTTTGCCTGATGGCCGCATTTCCCGGTGGAGCAGATTTTTTAAGACTGTTTAATTCAACCTGCGCCTGGTTATAGGCATTTACCATATCATTCAGGGTCTGATCTTCCAGACCCAAAGAAGAAGGAACGGGTACATCGCCCATTTGGTTTCTTATGTATCCTTCTATCTGATAAACATTCTGTAGTTTGATCCTTTGATCTCTTGATGCTTCTGTAGCTCTTTCCAACTGGCTAAAATGCATGGCCGACTGAGCGTCCGCATCTATCAGGCCATTTTGTTTCATAAAGGCCAGCTGCACCGCTGTAATACTATCGATCTGCCTTTCTATGATCTTTCTTTCATCTTCTACAAACATTAATCGGCGGAGGGTTGAAGCGTTTTTATCCTCAATGGTTGCTTTCTGGTATTCTTCCATCACCTGATTAATGACATCAGCGGCGAGATGTGGATTGGTTGATTCATATGACAAAACCAGGATGCCGGTATTTTGCTTTGGAGCAACGCTGATACCCGAAAGGCCTGAGGCAACAACCCTGGTAGGTTGCCACATAACTATGTAATCGTTGCCAATGATGCCTTTATTCCTGGTTATTTTGAATACACCAAATTCATTCTTCAATACCTGGCCAAAAGTAAAAGGGCCATTACCATTGATGGTAAAATTATTTTCGTTCCTGAAATGGATCTCAAGAGCAAATGAAGTGGTGGAATCGTTGATCTCAAAGGCTTCAACACTAAAAGGACTATTCTTATATATATTCAGTTCCTTGATGTTTCCTTTTGCCAGATAGGTCCAGTTAAGGTTCAGGGATTGCACTACCCTGTTCATGATCTGCCTGGATTTTATGTATTCTATCTCATTCTGAATATTCTTGGTTTTTTCAACTTCAAAAAGTTGTTCAAATTTATCGTTGTTGCTTCCGGAAGATTTATCTTCCTGAATTACCATTGTACCGGAAGAATTATACACCAGCGTAGCATAACGTAAATAAACATACGCTGCAAGTAATGAAATGGCAATGGAAATGATAAACAGAGGAAGAAAGCGGATGTATTTATAAAAGATCTCTTTTATACTCAGCCCCGTTTGGTCGTTCTTATTGATTTGGATTTCCTCCATTAACCGTCTTTGTAAATATTGTTATTTAATAAAATTCAGGATCAGGGCAATAGCTGTAATAATACTTGTTGCTATACCTATTTGCTGGGCTACTTCCTGGCGTTCCTGCTGCTTTAACTTTCTTCCTGATTGTTCCACCATTACCACATCATTTTTCTGAAGCTTGAAAAAAGGCGAATTGAACATGGTATTGGAAGTTAGGTCGATAGTGCCCACTTCTATAATACCGTTATTGTCCCTTACGATCTTTACATTGTCCTTTCTGCCAAATTCAGTAATGTCGCCTGCCAGTCCCAGTGCTTCCAAAATAGTTATTCTTTCTACAGGCACAGAAAATGTACTTGGCGCACCTACTTCACCTAATACGGTAACCTTGTAATTTAAAAATCGAACAGTAACAGTTGGCTTGTTTAATTCATTTTCGAGTTTTTCCCTGATGGTAGCAGACAATTGTTCTCTGGTCAGGCCTTCCACATGTAAAAGACCGATCTGAGGATATTCAATATTGCCGTTCTGGTCTACCAGTATCCCGGCGGCCTCCCCTGAGCCAACTGGCTGAGGCAGGTTATAAGGTACATCAGCCTGTGGACTTAGTCCATGTGCCAGGCTATAGACTCTTATGGAAAGCAGGTCTCCTTTCTGAATGATGGGTTGATTTGTAATAGAATCCTGGATAGTTGTATCAGAAATATTCTGAAAATAATTCTGATGCGTTGCTTTTTGTGTTCTGCACGAAGTAAAAAGAATAATGAGAAAACAAAAAAAGATTAGAAATCGCATCAAGGTTGAATTGTCGGTTGAATTGAAATTATTTTATTCTTATCAATATAAGCAATAAGCATATAACACAAACTGTCTATACATACTCTTACCATTTTATTTAACACTTCAATCACGCTCCCTTCCTGGTCCATGAGAGGGCCAGAAGTAATCAACACCCGGTCCTCAGGTTTGATATCAATCTTAATGGCTTCGACATATTCAAATTCATCAAGGAATTTTTTAATGGTAAGGATTTCCTTTTCCTTTATTATAGCTGGCTTCCCATTCCAGTAAACAAAATTCACCACACCGTTGGTCATCCGTACATCCGCCCTGTTTTCATCTTTTATTTTTACAAATACATATGATTTAAAAAGCGGCTCCTCAACTACTTTAATCCGGTCGCTCCATTTGCGGCGTACTTTATTCAGCGGGCAGTAGGCTTCGATACCTTTCTGGATCAGTAAATTATTTACTTTCTTTTCCCACCGCGGACGGGTATATATGGCAAACCATTTACCTGACATTTTTAATAATAGCTTCGCCACCTCAGTCACACATCCATTTCAACCGAGCACGATCAAGCCGTGCAAATATAGGCTTTGCCATGTGACTGGCAAACCTTCAAAAAATACAGATTTTGAAGATGTTAATGAACTGATGTACTTGCAGCGATAATGATAAATGCTTAATGAATTTGATAATCAACACCTAATGGTTCACATGCCGTACTTTAGTACAAAAAATATATTGAAGCAACGATATTACTCCCTGGATGTTTTCAGGGGTGCCACTGTGGCCCTCATGATACTCGTTAATAATCCGGGCTCCTGGTCGTATATATATGCTCCGTTGAAACATGCTCCCTGGCATGGCATTACCCCCACTGATCTGGTTTTCCCGTTTTTTTTATTTGCCGTTGGAAATGCAATGGCGTTTGTGATGCCCCGGCTGGAAAAGGCCGGTGACCGCGTTTTCTGGAGAAAAGTGATCAAACGAAGTCTTTTGATCTTCGCTATTGGACTTTTTTTGAACTGGTGGCCCTTTTTACGATGGGAAAATGGCAGCCTCGCATGGATACCGTGGGTGTCCGGAGAGGAGTCCGGCGTACGCATCTTTGGAGTGCTTCAGCGAATTGCCCTTTGTTATTTCTTTGCTTCCATTATTGTCTATTACCTGAAGGCAAGGGGCGCTTTTCTCACCGGACTCATCATCCTGCTCGTTTACTGGTTGCTTTGTATCTGGGGGAACCCCTCAGATCCCTATAGTTTACAGGGATGGTTTGGAACGGCAATAGATAAAAAAATCCTGGGAATACCCCATATGTACAAAGGCGAAGGCATTCCTTTCGATCCCGAAGGTTTATTGAGCACCCTGCCAGCCATTACCCAGGTAATATTTGGATACCTGGTGGGTGATTACATTCTAAAAAGGTCGAGCTTATACCCGGCTGGAGAAAATCCAGAGAACAGGCCAGCCATTTCTCCGCTGTATCAGATCTTAACCGGTCTGTTCATATCTGCCATGGCCTTTCTCATTGCCGGCTATGCCTGGAGCCTTAGTTTCCCGGTGAACAAAAAAATATGGACAAGCTCGTATGTTGTGGTTACAACAGGAATGGCAATTGCCCTGCTGGCCACAATGATCTATGCCATTGAAATAAAGGCTATCCGTAACTGGCTTACCAGGTTCTTTGATGTGTTTGGGAAAAATGCCCTTTTTGTTTTTGCACTCAGTGCTTTTTTGCCAAAAGGTCTCAGGCTTATCAGGATACCCGACGGATTCAATACCCAGGGTAATCCTGTTTTTATCAGTCCGTGGAACTGGTTGTATTTAAAATTTTATAAGTTTACTCCAGGCGCACCCCAACTGGGTTCCCTGCTTTTTGCGCTTACAATCATCCTTTTTATGTGGGCTGTTTGTTATTGGCTGGATAAGAAGAAGATCTATATTAAGGTGTAAAAATGCTAAGCATGCCCTGATGAAGAAAGGGTCAAAAGTCAAAAGTCAAAATGTAAAATTGGATTCCAAAAGGTCATACACTTTTGACTTCTCCCTGACTCCTGACTCCCGACTCCTGACTTCCGACGCCCCTTCATCAGTGCCTGCCATATCATTTCTCTAGCTCTTCTTCTTCATCCACTTCTTCGGCATAGCGCCATCCATTTTTACAATTTTTGGATAAAAAAGTCCAACAGTATCTACCAGTTCTTCCTGAGCCTTCATCACCTCATGTATGTCTTTATAGGCAAATGGGGCTTCATCTAAACCTCCTCCCAGTAACTTCACACCGGATCTTGCAAGAATTTCATTGAGTTGATTATGGGTAACCGAATTTAGCGCTGCCGTACGACTCATTCTTCTTCCGGCTCCGTGTGAAGCGGAGTTCACTGCAGCCTCCACTCCTTTACCTTTTACAATAAAACCAGGTGCTGTCATGGACCCTGGAATAATTCCCAGAACATTTTTCCCGGCCGGCGTTGCTCCCTTTCTGTGAACGATCACTTCCTTACCTTCCCAAATCTCCTTCCAGGCAAAATTGTGATGGTTCTCCACCATCTTTATTGGTTTTATACCAAGCTGTCTGGAGATTTTCTGATGAATGATATGATGACAGGCAGACGCATAATCTCCGGCCAGGTTCATGGCTAACCAGTATTCATGACCTTCTTCTTCATCAGGTTTTAACCACGCAAGGTTGGATGCTTCTCCGGGCAGTTTTCTTTTTTCCTTTGCAATTTTGGTAAAGTGGTTGGCAATAGCAGCGCCCAGACCTCTCGATCCTGAATGCGACAACAAACCAAGGTATTGACCAGGCTCCATCCCCAGTACTTCATCTTTATTACGGATGTCAACCATTCCGAATTCTACAAAATGATTTCCTGAACCCGAGGATCCTAATTGCTTCCATGCCCTGCCCTGTAATCCTTTCAACAACGCTATTTCATCAAATTCCTGACGGTACATCACTTCATGATCGGCTGCCTGATCAAACACAGAGCCGCTTCCAAACAAGGTAGCTTCATTTAATTCCCTTGTGAAATAATGCTCCCTGTTTTGCAATTCCTTCGGATCCATTTCAAAAATAGAAAGGCACATACGGCAACCTATATCAACTCCCACTCCATATGGAATGATTGCATTTTCAGTAGCCAGCACTCCCCCAATGGGCAGGCCATATCCCGAATGGGCATCCGGCATTAATGATCCGGCCACCGCTACAGGAAGTTTGGCAGCTGTATACATCTGGTGCAATGCACCCTGTTCAATACCCTCCTCACCATAAATGCTGAAAGGAATGCCATGCAGATTCAATGATATTTCCGCTCCGCCCGGTTTTGTTTTTGGCAGCAAAGCCCTGGCTATCATTCCCAGCACACCTTCGTTTGCATATTGATTTGGACTTTGTAAAATACTGCTCAATATTTCCAGCGCATCTTCTTCAGCCATATGCCTGAAATTTTTTTCCATGATATTCATGGCTATACTAATCACCGGTCCTTCGGGGTAACCAATATTCCTCAATTGTTTTCCTGTAAGTTTTAACTTAGACATACATTGTTCTTTATAATTAATGCTAACGGTTGGTATCACTACAACTGGAGCCGGATATTAACATTCAATTGCTTTATCAATTCTGAATCCAACCACCTCCGTTTCTTTTTTCTCAAATGGCCTTTCCTCCAGGTTACTGATCTCAGCAAGTGTCATTGGCCTGCTGATGTATTTATCAAATCCCAGATGCCTGCTCAACCGCCTTGCTTTTTCAATACTTAGTTTTGAAAATTCGTACCGGGCTATCAGTCTTCCCTTTCTCATCAATGCCTGGTCTACCATGGTTAATGAACTGTTGAACGTACATATCAGTTGAACATTCAAAAAATCAGCCAGCAACCCGTCTGAAATATTCAGCAAATTGGAAACAGATGAATTAGCTGATATATTCCTGTCCATAATGATATTTTCAGCATCTTCAATAATCACAACTGTATTTGGATTATCTATGAGCAGGTCAATAAAATCAGGATCCATAAGATTGCCTGCAACATTGGGGGAAAGAAACAAAACTCTTTTCCTGATCTTTCCTACAAGATACCTCAGGTAAGATGTTTTTCCTGTTCCTGGCAAACCATGCAGAAGTACAATGCCCTTATCATTTTTCCTTTTCAGCCTGTTTTGAATGATCTGGTCAACTTCCAAGAATTCATCGGCATAAAAAAGTCCAATATCAAGTTTTGTCCTTTTGATCTCCATTGCTTTTAATTCAAGGCCATGGTTTCCTTTTACAATCAGGTTAACTTCAAGGGGATCTTTCTTTTTCCTTTCCCTGAATCGGTTCATTAATTGCGTACAATCCTCAACAAATTTCGGCTGGCTGCCATCGTGCAGGATCTCGCAATAATTATCGATCTCAATAATGCAATTGTTGTTAAGTATGAATAAGGTCTCATCAAACTGGTATTTATTCTTTTCCTTTTTATACCATCTGTACTGATACTCAGATACTATCAGGTCTGCAAAACATTCCCTGAACGCATTGTATGCCTTTTCACCATCTATGCAGTCAATAAAATGAAGACTGGGCAAATGGTTGAAGCAGTATAGATACAATGATTTACTATTCAGAAAACTTTGAGAGAATACCGAATTGGCATCTATCATTTTCTGTGTAATTATATTGTTCATAACATTATTTTATTTGTTTCTCTTAAAATATTTTTAAATGACCGTATCCAAATGGTCACGGTCATGGTTAATTGGTTACATGATGCATAGAGAATCCTATCACCTGACCGGTTTGTACAACCCTGAACCGGCTCAGCTGCCTGATAAATTCACTGGCCCATGCATGCATTGCCGGCATATGCAACACCTGGCGATAGCTTATACCCTGTTCAATGATCCTGCTATCCGTTAAAACATAAATGGTATTACAGAATTGCACATCATCTGATCCATAACCAAATACAATAACCGGCTGTTGATGCCGGATAACTGAACGTAGAAAATTTAATTTCCTGCAGTCAACCCGGCAAGGTTACACCTGGATCATAAGGAATACATTTTACCAGAGGAAAATATCATTTAATATCCCGTGTACATATCATCGGACCATCTTCCGGTTTTTATTTCCCAGACTTTGATGCATAAAAAAAACCCCGCAAGATGCGGGGCTGGTTATTTAAAGGCCGTTAAAAACCTAATACCATGAATACCATGCCCCGCAAAGGTTATAGCCATATACGCTAAATGCCTTCCTATTGATAAATTTAAATTTGCGAGACATGATTAATTTTTTTTGAGGGGCAAAGATAGAGCTATAGCCAGCAATTAAACAAACTTTTAAAAGAAAATATTTTTGCAACATGGTTATAAATAAAATTACCGTTGATGAACACACGAAAACCGGAGCCTGCATCAATACCCGTACACCTCAGAAATCAAAGTGAAGGAATCAAAATAAAGTTTGCGTGGTGGTATCTACACCCAGTGGTGGTAAATTCTCCCATTGATAAACATCCAGTTTATCCTGTCCATCGGGTCTGTCTTTGGTTGTTCTGATGGTAAATACAGGATGATATTCCATTTGCTCTGAAGGCATTTCAAAATGAAAGATCTCCTGCATCTCTTCATCACTAAGAAAGGGTTGCAACCATTTTAATTCCATTTCCTTCGAAAGCATCAGGGGCATTCGGAATGCCTGATCACCACTATTGTGAATCTGAGACATAATAGAATTGGCAGCACGGGTTATAATTGTAAATGTACCGGTGATCTCACCTGTTTCAACATCGGCTTTATTAGGATAATGGTACAACCCGGGTAAACAAAAAACCTTCCTGCTTTTTAACCGGATATAATAGGGTACCTTATTTTTAAATCCTTTTACTTCCCTGTGTTCAAAAAAACCTGTCACCGGAACCAGACATCTTTTTCCCCTGATCCTGTGCCAGTAACTCCTTTTATCCTCAACAATTTTTTCACTTCTTGCATTGCACATACTATTTCTGCCTTTCTTTATTTTTTCCGGCGTGTTCATATATTCAGGAATGATCCCCCACTCGAAAGCTTTAAGCCTGAATTGCCCTTCATCAAAAATAACTACGGGATATTTTTTAAATGCCTGCGCCTGAATGTGAAGGTTCATATCATAATTCAGCCCGATCTGCGGATCCGGAATGATCCCGGGCAGGTAATCCGTAACCATTTCAATGGTTGTGGAAAAAGAAATATCATAACACATCAGGAGAGGTTTTCTATTTCTTCAAATTTAATCTTTGCTTCCTTTCCCCCATGTTTTATCCTGATATAAAGTTCCCCGAACTGAAGCTCGTAGTTGGTGATCACCCCCTCATCTCTTCCTGGATGCCAGCCAAGAAACTCAACATACCTGCGTATTTTATTTTTAATAACCCTGTCTGCGGGCCTGTCCCAGCCAGGCTTTAAAACTGCTGCAAAGATTTTATACCCTTCCGGCCCCGCCGCTGCCGTTTCCAGTCTTTTCCGGTGTTCCAAATTTTCCCAATGGTACAGATACCTGCGCGGATCATATGCTATGGCTCCATAATGATCCATGGCGGTAGTGAGGCTTTCGTAATGCGTGATCAAAAAATATTCACTGATGTTCTCATCAAGCATATTCCTGCCTCTTTCAAAACGCTGACGAACGAAATATTTCCTGCCACTGGCTACAAAGGCATCCAGCAGGTGATGTGTGAATGGATAAAAAGGATTGAACATTTAAAAAGCTTTTGCTTTTGGAAGCTGGTCCCACCGGGTAGTAAATAACTGCGATAAATGGGCCTGTTTCAGTTTCCAGTTATGTTGGTACTCCTGGGTAGCAAACCTTACCATGTCCCTGGAAAACCGCCTGTTAAGTGTATCAACCGAATTCATAAGCTTTTTCTCTCTTTCCCTTGGTCTGTTATCAAACAGGGAAGCCTGCACCACTTCCTGCGGTACCAGATCCATTACTATTACGCCACATTTCTGATAATGAAACCCTGACTGAAAGATCCTTTCCAAACCTTCCATTGCATACCTGATCAATTCAGTGGTAAGGTTGGTTGGCACCTTCAATGGAAGGTCGATCGATTGAAAATACTGGCGGTCGGTGGGCCGGTGCGGGTTTGTTTGAATGAATACATTTATTTTCCGCGCACAGGTTTTTTCCGCCCTGAGTTTTTCGGCACAGGCTGAAGTAAACTTTGCCACCGCCTGCTTCATTTCTTTTTTATCAGTTACCAGCTTTCCGAATGACCTGGATGTACATATATTTTTTCTTGCAGCAGGCTGGGTCTCCCATTGTATGCAGGGGATCCCCTTTAACTCATTCAATAATCTTTGGCCGACCACGCTCATATTCTTCCGCATCCATTCTTCAGGTGCATGTAGCAGGTCCATGGCCGAATGAAAACCATTCTGCCTTAACTTGTTTTCGTTTTTTTTGCCAATGCCCCAAATATTTCCAACTTCTGTATTCCGTAGCATCTCTTCCTGTTGTGCCTTTGTAATGGCGCAATAAACACCCTCTTTTGAATAGCATTTTTTGGCATACCGATTCGCCATTTTAGCTAGTGTTTTGGTGGAAGCAATTCCTACACTCACCGGGATGCCTGTATCCCTGGCCACTTTTTTCCGTAGTCTGGCTGCCAGGGTTGCCAGGTCAGTTTTATTCAAAGAAGAAAGGTCTGCGAATATTTCATCAATAGAATAGATTTCGGTTACCGGAACCAGTTCCCTTATCACCTTCATTACCCTTGCACTGATGTCGCCATATAAAGTATAGTTTGAAGAAAACATTTTCAGGTGGGGCGAGAGACCGCGGGGTAACATAAAAGCGGGTTGGGCCATCTGAACGCCACCTGCCTTGGCTTCCTCACTTCGGGAGATGGCACATCCATCGTTATTGGATAGAACGATCACCGGCTTGTGATGAAGACCAGGGTCAAACAACCTTTCGCAGGAAACATAAAAATTATTACAGTCGATCAGTGCTACCATATTCAACTATTTGATACATCAATGATCACATGGGTTACGGTTCCCCAGATACGAAAATCCATTCCCGGTTCTACCTTAATGGATTTGTATTTCTGGTTTGCGGGCAAAAGAAAAATTTCGTCCTTCAACCTGATCAAATGTTTAACGATCATTTCACCATCAAGGCTGGCCACTACAATACTATTATTCGCAGGCTTAACAGACCGGTCCACCACTATAATGCTGTTATGAGGTATGAAGGCATCCACCATGGACTCGCCTTCCACACGGAATGAAAAAGTGGAAGATGGATTTTTTTTAAAATAGGCATTATAATCCAGGTCAGGCTCCAGGTAGTCATTCGCCGGCGATGGAAACCCGGCCAGCACGCGTTTCAATTTTATAGGTACTTCAGATTTATTCATCTTTGTTGTTGCTAATGGTACATTTTAGTTGTTATGTAGAGGAGGGTGCATACAAATTGTCATTACATAATTTTCATTTTTTTATCAACCTGCTTCATTTACCAGCCCACTTTGAATACAATACTCAATCCCTGTCAAAAATGTGATTCATAAAGCGCCTGAATCATGAACCTGAATTAAAATAACTTCCCCTGTTCTCCCGGCCTTCTGAACTGGCTCACGTCTAGTTCCCACCTGTCCTCATTCAACCCATACAGCTTACCGTATTTTTTATATTGTTGCGATACCAGTTGCGCTATATTTCCTTCTCCCCGCATGCGCATACCCCACCTGCTGTCATTCACTTTTCCACCATGGCCCGATTCAATCAGGTGCCAAACCTTATCAGCGCGGTCAGGAAAGGTTTTGTACAACCAGTCGTGGAACAGCAATTTTATGGCGCCATTTAACCGGATGAATGTATAGGCAGTAAAACTGGCTCCCGCCTCGCTTGCGAGTTTCATGATCCTCTGCATTTCATGTTCATTTAATCCTGGTATCATTGGTCCAAGCATCACACCCATTCTAACCCCCGCCTTACTTAGTTCTTCAATTACCCGTAACCGTTGCTTTCCTGTGGTTGTTCTGGGTTCCATGGCCCGGCGCACCTCTTCATCAAGCGTGGTAATGGACACCATTGCGGATAAGATTCCTTTCCCGGCCATTTCCTGAAGTATATCCTTGTCCTTAATGATCCAGGCATTTTTGGTAAGAATGCCAACTGGCTGATTGAACTCATTGCACACCTCAAGTAATTTCCTGGTCAACCTGAATTTTTGCTCAGCAGGCTGATAGCAATCTGTATTGCCGCTAAGCATTATTGGAACCGGTTCCCATTTTGGATTCATCAGGAATTTCCTTAAAAGATCTGGCGCATTTTTCTTTATCAGGATCTTTGTTTCAAAATCAACGCCCGCACTATAGCCCCAGTACTCAAATGAATTTCTCGCATAACAATAAATGCATCCGTGTTCACAACCCTGATAGGGGTTCATGCTGTACATCAGGCTCAGATCAGGACTATCCACTTTATTTACAATTGTCTTTGGAAAAACTTCGATGTATTGAGTGGCCACATCAGGCTCAACCCATTCGTCAATCCCTTCCAAATGCTCCCTTGTCACCTCACTGGTGATGAACCTGTTCTTTGTATTGATCTGCGCGCCCCGTCCTTTTTTAAAAGTGCCGGTATGCTTTTCTGAAAATTCCATATTTTGCCTGGTGGGTAATGAAGAGTGCCTGCTGATTAGTAATCCTTACAACCGGTTGCCTGATCTATTCCTCAAAATTTCTCATGCGTGAGACGGTAACCGGGGAGCCGGTGGCTGAAATAAACTCGCCTGCCGGGTTGTCACAGGCAAATTCATAAACTCAAATCTTTTTACGATCTGGAAACCCGTTTTTTCACCTGCTGTCCGCCTGAGCAATAACATGTTGTCGGCAATGAACCTTCCTGTAAACTGGCGGTTTGAATATTCAAGCCAGCCCCTCTCATACTGCCAGGGCTTTAATTTCCGGGCAATGGCAATATGAGGTTCATCAATATAGTGCGGTTTATTTTCCTGGTTGAGCTTCATTAACCGCTGCATATCTTTTAACCGCTTCACAATTTGTTGTACCGGCGGTTTTGAAACTACATTAATAAACAGGGTGTGTGAAGGATAACTTCCGAAATCCTTCAGCTCTATTTTAAAAGGAGCAATACCCATGGATATGGTTTGTAAACGATTCACCACTTTCTCTTCCACCATATCAAGCACCATGAAATTTACAAGTGCAATGTGTGGCTTCAGATATTTAGCCATGGGCATTTGGTATTTGCCGGCAAACTCCTGTTTTAATTTAATGATCTTCTGCCACAGTTCTTCCTGGGGTTTGATCACAAGCAAATACTCGTTTATGCGGTATCCGGGCAAATGAAAGTTGACAGGTTCCATATTAATGGTTTTATTGGAACACTAAATTACTAATTTTTTTAGCATACCCGCATTTAAAACAAATAGATGTGGATAAATAATACTGTCAGGATGCAGTGCCCGCCTGAATCAGGTGGAAAGAAGGCAAATAACGGGTTTCCGTAAATGATAATTTTTTTAGCAATTGAAGAACATTATCAATCCCTATCTTATTGGCCCATTCAAAAGGACCGAAAGGGTAATTTGTTCCCAGTTTCATAGCTGTGTCCATTTCTTCCTTTGTGCTTACGCCTTCTTCCAGTGCAAGGAAAGCTTCATTAATGATCATGCTCACCACTCTCGGAGTGACGAAGCCTGGTACATCGGGCAGCCATGCTGGCGTTTTATTGAACTGCTGAAAAACATCAGCTGTTCTTTTTTTCAATTCTTCGGATATACAGGAAGCTTCAATAAGGGTGGATGACAAAAAGGAAGACCAGCCATTGATCCTTACAAAAGAAGTATTTGTTTCCAGTAAAACAAATGATACGCTGTTTATTATAACCAGGGCTGGAAGGAAAGACCCAAGTAGTTTTATCCTGGCAGGATCATGTTGAAACTGAAGGTCTATAATGGCAGATGGCAGATGAATGCCGTTGAGTTCTTCCGGGTCATTCAGAAATACAGGTTCCTGATCACCCGAAAAACCATTAGTTAACAGTTCAGCCTTCTGCGCTTCATTACAGATCACTACAATATGCATCACGCGAAATACACCAATTTGTATGAATTTGACAAATTGGCCTTATCAAAAATTTTTTACGTGAATTCATTCTAATTTGGGTAATTCGTATAATGGAAAAGAAAATTATCAATACCAGCAATGCGCCATCACCTATTGGTCCCTACAACCAGGCAGTAATTGTAAATGGAACAATTTATATCTCTGGTCAAATTTGTATTGATCCCTCCACCGGGCAGTTAAAAAATAAAGATATCCAGGAGGAAACCCACCAGGTGATGAAAAACCTGAAAAATATTTTACAGGATGCCGGATTTAATTTCAGCCATGTAGTAAAAACAACCATTTTCATTACTGATATGAACCGTTTTGGTGAGGTCAACGAAGTATATGGAAAATATTTTGAGGGCGATTTTCCTGCAAGAGAAACCGTGCAGGTTTCCGCACTTCCAAAATTCGTAAATGTGGAGATCAGTATGACCGGAGTAAAAGCGCCAGATACTAATTAAAGGTTTTGCGCCCGTAGTGAATGATCAGTACTTTAAAGTCTTCAATTTAAAAAGTGAACCGGGCTAAAAAAGCAATTAACCTCGGGTTTTTATGCAAAGTCACTGAAGAGAACGGCGCAACTTTGAACTTTAAACTTTAAACTTTGATCTAATACTTTTCCATGCGCAAGCTTTTATTTTTCTTTTTTCTATGCACCTTTTACATTGGTAATGCCCAAACGGTGCTTACGCCGGATAAGATCTATGGCGAACTGTTCACAGATGTGCAGATGGCCAGGATCTTTCCTGACAGTAAAACCTTTGTGGATTGCATTCCAAAAAAAGATCCGGCTGAAATTGTAGAGGCGTATAAGAACATAAAGAAAAATCCGAACCTTAAATTCAGTTTGAAATTATTTGTAGAAAATAATTTTATCATCCCCGCAGAACCTATTGTTACATACAAAGCCACCAAAGAAAATGTAGTTGACCATATCAATGAATTGTGGAATGTTCTGAAAAGAAAAAGTGACACGCTGGTTCAGGGTTCTTCTTTACTTCCCTTACCGGAACCCTATATAGTTCCGGGTGGACGATTCCGGGAAATTTATTATTGGGATTCTTATTTTACCATGCTTGGATTAAAGGAAAGTGGACAATATGAATTACTTGAGGATATGGTACAAAACTTTGCCTACCTTATTGACCGGTACGGACACATCCCCAACGGAAACCGATCCTATTATCTCAGCCGTTCACAACCTCCTTTTTTCAGTTTGATGATTGACCTCCTGGCAGAGGTAAAAGGCAATCAAACCTATGTATTGTACCAACCGGTTTTGGAAAAAGAATATAATTACTGGATGGACAGAACGGCTCAAACCATGCATGTGGTAAAAATGCCTGATGGAAATATCTTAAACCGGTACTATGACCAGCTTTCTGTTCCAAGACAGGAATCATATTATGAAGATGTAAAAACAGCCTCCCGGCATCACCCCGATTCACATGCATTCATCTACCGCAACCTGCGCTCGGCTGCAGAAAGCGGCTGGGATTTCAGCAGCCGGTGGTTCAGAAATGGAAAAGACCTAAGCACCATTCAAACCACGGCTATTATTCCGGTTGATCTGAACAGTTTGCTCTTTCACCTGGAAAAAACACTGGCCAGATCTTATGATGAAAGTGGTAACATGTTAAGGTCTGCATTATACAAGGAACTGGCAAAAAGAAGACAACGTGCCATCCAAAAATATTGCTGGTCAAAAAAACTGAAGTTCTATACAGATTATATTATTTATTCAAAAACCCAGTCCACCTCTTTAACGCTGGCGGGTATGTTCCCATTCTATGTACAGCTGGCAGACAGCATGCAAATGAAAATTGCAGCGCCTGTTTTAAAGAAAAGCTTTCTAAAAGCAGGCGGACTCGTAACCACAACCAAAAACACGGGTCAGCAGTGGGATGCTCCCAATGGATGGGCGCCTTTGCAATGGATAAGCATTCAGGCACTTGAAAATTATGGGCAAACGCTTTTATCAAAGGATATTGCAAAGCGATGGGTGGCACTCAATAAGAAAGTATATTCCGCAACAGGTAAATTAATGGAGAAGTATAATGTGGTGGATACGGATCTTGAAGCCGGTGGAGGAGAATATCCTTCTCAGGATGGTTTTGGATGGACAAATGGAGTATTGATTGCACTGATCAGGAAATATAATCTCAACTGATGTTAAACTGGCTCAGGAAAATTTTACTTAACCCCGTGATGTGGGCTTCGGAAAGGTTCACATCCAAACCCGATAAAGAAAGGATCTTCAGTGCCCTTGGTTCCCTGCTGGACTGCATCATAAAATCTGAAAAGAAAAAAGGCCTTGTAATACCCTTTGACTGCACCAAGGAAAAGTTCATTATTTTTTCTGACCATCATAAAGGCGCAAGAAATGGAGCCGACGACTTTATGCTTTGCGAGTTGAACTACCTTAGCGCCCTCGATTTTTATTTTGAAAAAGGATATTCTTATATAGCCCTGGGCGACTGTGAGGAACTCTGGGAAAATATGTTCTTGTCCGTTAAAAAAAACCAGCAACCGGCATTTGAAAAAGAAAAAAAATTTGCGCATGCCAACCGGTTCATTAAGATAATAGGCAATCATGACCTTTATTGGAAGAATGATCCTCTTGCTTTTTTCCAGATCAGGGAAATCTATGATATGGACGTGCCTATTCACGAAGGCGTATTGCTGCAGACCAGCGTAAACAATGCGCAACTGAATATTTTTTGCACCCATGGTCACCAGGGCGATGCAGTGAGCGACGGTAACTGGTTCAGCAAATTCTTTGTATCAAAGATCTGGGCGCCATTGCAATCTTTTCTACGGATTAACCCCAACACTCCGGCTTATGATGCCAGTTTAAAAACCACACACAACCAGATGATGTATGACTGGAGTGCTGGTCAGAAAAACCTCTTATTGATCACAGGGCATACTCATCAACCTGTTTTTGAATCATTAACGCACATTGAAAGATTGTACCGCAGTCTATTATTTGCCCGGCAAATGAAAGATGAAAGCATGATCGAATCCCTGCAGAAAGAAATTCAGCTAAGGTAATTCGAGTACACCACCATCTCACCCGATTATCTGAAATTAAAACCCAGCTATTTCAATACAGGTTGTTGCTGTTATAATGACGGAGATATAACAGGAATTGAAATAGATGAGGATTGCATAAGACTGATCAAATGGAATTCAAAAGGTGGAAAACCAGTAAGAATGATACTGGAAGAAGCAGCCTTGGCAGAGTTGCTGGAGGCAATGGCCAAT
>CBIHLW010000011.1:0-17571 GCA_966210755.1 uncultured bacterium | reverse complement strand
CTTTGTGGATGCTACATAGGTTGATTTAGGGGGAGGAGCTTGTTTGAGGGGAGAATTGGTAACGGTATAAATTCCTTTATTAAACCATTCGAATGACCAGGCCAGCCCGGTGAATGAAAAAATGAACAGGAATATGGCGCTGTAAAATCCAAATACCAGGTGCAGGTCGTGGTTCATGCGTTTCCATCCGGCCGACCATTTGATCTTTAACCGTTGCTTTAGTATTTTTTTAGTTTTCGGCCACCAGAGAATGATCCCAGTTATCAGAATGAACAAAAATATAAGGGTACTGATACCTACAATGTATTTTCCAATTCCATTATTACTTCCCAATAACCAGCGGTGTAATGCAAATACCTGGTAAAACCAGGTGTCGCGGTAACTGTATTTTTCCAGGATCTGTGCGGTATAGGGATTTATAAAAATAGTATAACCTGGTTGTCTTTGGGGTGCAGCAGATCTTATATTGGCCGCAGCATTGTTTGACTGCTCTTTTTTTGGAGCAATGGTAATATTTATTTCTGCAGATCTTTTGGGATCTTCATAAATTTTAACTGAATTGATCTTTGCACCCTGGAAGCTGTCCTTTACTTTTTTTACAAGTTGGTCAGCCGAAATTTTCACCGGCCATTCATCAACATAATAACGTTGCTTATTAGTAGCCATCATCAGGTCTTTCTCAAACACCAAAAGGGCGCCTGTGAGGCAGCAAACCAGTATCACAAGTCCTGCAGAAAGGCCGAGGTATAGATGTATGCGTCTGAAAAAAATCTTCATATGCTGAATAAAAGATGCAAAAAGAGGCTAAATCACTGAAGATCTGCCTCTTTGAAAAAGTTTTAATTAAAATTTATAGGATATCGTTGTAATGAATTGTGAAGGGGCGATAGGGTTAATGCTATAGTTCTCATGAACGTAATAATTATACGTATTGGTAAGATTGGACAATTTAGCCTGTAATGCAAACTTCCGGTAAGTATAACCAGCACTGAGATCAATAGTAGTAAACCCGTTTACAGCAATCAGTCTGGAATAATTTTGTGACTGTCCTGTTTTATTATTCCAGCCTGCAAGCCTGTCGCCCACATAAAAAACAGAAGCACCCAGTTTCAATCCTTTCAGGGAAGGGGAATGAAAAGTAAAGAAAACACTGGCATTGGCTGTGTGGGCAGGATTGTTTACCAGGCGTTCCCCGGTTTTATAACTGCCCTCAGTATTCTCTGTTTTAGTATAGCGGGTGAAATTATAACTATAGCCTGCTGTAATATCCAGGCCTTTAATTGGATTTCCTGCAAGATCCAGTTCCACACCATCGCTTGTTGTCTGACCTGTCAGTTCTTTGATACCTGAATTATTATTTGGTGTTCCGTCTCTGAGGAAAGGCGCCATCTGTGCCAGGTTATTATTCACGATCCTGTATAAAGTAAGGTTTGCAGAGAAAAGACCGTTAAAGAATTCATTCTTCACACCTATTTCATACTGGTCAATGATTGAAGGTTTCATAGGGTTGCCATCAATATCCTGGCCTGAATTAACCTGGAAGGAATTGGAATAGCTGGCAAAGACCGATGTTGATTTCAAAGGTTTATATACCAGCCCTACACGAGGCGAAAAGGCCTGGTCGGTTTCATTGTTGCCTTTGGATTTTTCACCGTTAAGGATATTGGTTGAATCAATTCCAACAGTCTGCAGGTGAGAAAATCTAATTCCTGCAAGTACATTGAATTTCGAAGAAAGTTCAATAAGATCCTGTACATAAATTCCAATACGATTAACCGGAGCTACTCTTTCCCTGATGCGGATTGCTTCAGGTATATCTGTACGTTGTTGATATTTATTGGGATCAAGAATATTGATGATGTCGTAACCGTTCGATGGCAAACCTGCCGGAGCATTGAATCTGAAATCGTTATTGGTAGTCAGGTAATGGTCGGCATCCACACCGCTCAGCAGTTTATGTTCTAAGGAACCTGTTTTGATTTTTCCTATCAGATTCACCTGCCCGCTGTAATACTTTTCATTCATTAAAATCCTGCCCAGTGGCCTTGTCCAGTCGCCATTGGCAGCAGCCTGAATTCTTTCAGTGGAGAAATAATCCCTGTTATAATCCTGGAAAGAAAAAGAGGTGTTCAGTTTCCAGTTCTCATTGATAGAATGCCTGATACTGGCCGTTGCAGTGGCTTGTTTTGTTTTGCTGTATTGCCAGGCAGTACCATTGAACCGGGAACGGGGAACATCTGCAATAATGGTATTATCCAGACTGCCAATTCCAAAATCAGGCGTGAAGTTGTGATAGAGATAGTCACCCTCTAATACAAGTTCAGTTCTTTTTCCAAGTTTAAAAAGAAGGGATGGGTTTACATAGTATCGTTCAGAATGCACCTGGTCCCTGAAACTTTTTGCATTTTCATAGGTGCCGTTTAACCGGTAAGCAATGGAAGAGGAGAGTGGACCATATATATCAAATGCCGGCTTGTACAGGCTATAACTGCCAAACCTCATTGAAACCGAACCACCCCTGTGAAATTTGGGTTGTTTGGTAACCATATTTATGATTCCGCCGGGTGCCACCTGGCCGAATAAAATAGCGGCACTTCCTTTTAATACTTCAACTTTTTCCAGGGAGCTCATTTCGGGCATGGCACCGGCATTGATCCTTGAACCATTCTTAAAAAGATTGGTGCTGCTGAAACTATATCCTCTTGCACCAAAACTCTCCTGAACACTGCCCCTGGTGGTTGTAACATACACACCGTTTACATTCTTAATCACATCACCAAGCCTTTGCGCCTGCTGGTCGCGGATCAATGCCTGTCCAACAACAGCAATACTTTGTGGGAGATCCATTGGATTGATATTGATCTTTCCTATTTCAACGGGTTTATTGTTTAAGGTCCTGCCTGATGTAATCACCAGTTCTGAAAGAAGTTTTGCATTTTCTTCCAGCGTAATAACGATGTTCACCTCCTGGTTTTTTTTGATGTCAACTATTTGTTGCTGCGACTTTAATCCCACCATGCTTACTTCTACAGTGTAAACGCCTTCTTTTAAATTTTTAATAGTAAAAAATCCATTCTCATCTGTGATGGCTGCTTTATTATTTTCTCTGATCTGCACGGTTACGAAAGCGGCTGGTTTTCCATCTGTTGTTATTATCTGTCCCGTAATAATTCCTTCGGGTATTTCAATAATGGGCGTAAATTCCTTCTTGGCAGGCACTAAACCTTCCTGCGACCACGTACTTAAACTCAAAACGATGAATGCTAAAACAGTAATTATTCTCACCTGATAAAATTTGTGCAAATAGACTGCAATCAGGCTGCTGACAGGTGCCGGAATGGGAAAAACTATTTACGGAACTGGAAAAATCTTTTAATTAAGGCTGTTTCAGAATTTATAAACTAAAACAATCGTGGCAGAATGATCAGGAATAATTCCATCTGAAATAGTTGACACACCGGTGATAACATGGTCATAACCTGGCCAGTTGTCCGGTAATGATTTTTTCAACAGCCGCAAGGCTTTCGCCAAAGGCAATGATCCCGTCCTGGTGTCCGCCCATGGCAAAGATCTTTTGTTGCCTGATCTGGTTGAGGTTGTAAATTCTTTTTATTTCCAGTGCCATGGCCGGGGTGCCATATGCTACATTTTTTTCGGTGCCTGGAAGCACGGACATCAGCCTTTCCCATAAGGCATGATGATGAATATGGATCACAGCCTGCACGTCCTTATCACACTGGTACAACATGGCGTGGGTAAGCGATTCGGAAGAGGCCATAACCGGACCCTCTGCCACCAATGAATTTCCTTCAATATCAAAGGACGTTACTAAGGTATAATGCTGGTGATCAGTGACCCTGATATTACCTGTACCCGAGCCGCTGATGATAAAACTGTTCCCGGTAAACCTTTTGCTGATATTTCCATAGCCAATGCCATCAATGGTGCAGCCAATAAGTGAAAGCTGATACAGGTGCTGCCTGCAGTTGTTCAGATCATGTATCAGGGATTCGTCTAAAGCATTTTTCCTTATCCAGGTGGATTTGAATTTTATAACACCTTCTTCGTTCATCTTTTTATTTGTTCAGGGAAAAGCTTCAGGATCTCTTGTTCATCTGCAGCGCAGATGCCTCTTTCAGTGATCAAACCAGTAATGAGTCGTGATGGTGTAACATCAAATCCATAATTCAGTGCCGGGCTTTTTTCAGGCGTGATCAATACCTGTTTAATGGTATCATCACAAAAACCACTGATATATCTTACCTCGTCGGCGCTTCTTTCTTCAATTTCAATTTCACGCAATCCGTCATACATATTCCAATCGAAAGTGGAGGAGGGAAACGCTACATAAAAGGGCACGCCATTGTCTTTTGCCGCCAGGGCCTTAAGGTAGGTGCCAATTTTGTTGGCTGCATCGCCCCTACGTGTTACACGGTCAGCACCTGTTATCACCATGTCCACCATTCCTTTCTGCATAAGATGACCGCCCGTATTATCGCTGATAACGGTGTGCGGTATGCCCAGGTTAACCAGTTCCCATGCAGTAAGCGAGGCACCCTGGTTGCGGGGCCGCGTTTCGTCAACCCATACATGAACCGGGATGGATCTTTCAAAGGCTTCATAAATAGGAGCCGTGGCAGAACCCCTGTCTACAAATGCAAGCCATCCCGCATTGCAATGGGTTAAGATATTCACCGTTTCACCATTCTTTTTTTCAGAAATGGCCTGAATGATCTTCAGTCCATGCTTTCCTAATTCACGGCAATAATGAGCATCTTCATTTGCGATCTCTTCTGCCATTTTTTTTGCCACTGAGATCTTTTCCTTGCGGGTAGCGGCTTTAGATATGGCGGTGAGCTGCCGGTTAACTGCCCATGAAAGGTTAACGGCCGTTGGTCTTGTGGCAATTAATCTTGCGCCATATTGGTGCATTATGTCATCAGGATCTTCGCCGTTTGTTTCCAATAAGGCCAGGTACATGCCATAGGCAGCTGAGGCCCCTATAAGGCCGGCCCCTCTCACCTTCATTTCTTTGATAGCCGTAACCATATCGTTAAAGCTCTGTAGGGCTTCAGTTTCAAACCGGTGAGGTAATAACCGCTGATCAATGATATGAACAGTAGCCGGGTCTGTTTCATTCATCCATATTGTTCTGTAATGTTTACCATTTACCTGCATAGTAGTTATAAAAGTATCCTGAAATGCCAGAGCAAAAGAAATTAGTTCAAAAAATCAAATGATCATGGTTAAAGCTGCCTGCCAATAGCCAATAGCCATTGGCTTTTTTCTTACCTTTGCCCACATTTTCAAAAATACATCCAGGAGCCCTTATGGCCAATCGATATAAAGAATTCAAACAATTAAATCTTCCTTCCATAGAAAAGGAAACGCTCGAAAGATGGAAGCAGGAAAAAACTTTTGAAAAAAGTGTAGAATTAAGGGATGGATCTGAACCCTTTGTTTTTTTTGAAGGTCCACCGAGTGCCAATGGCATGCCTGGAATTCATCATGTGATTTCCCGCTCCCTGAAGGATCTTGTTTGCCGTTATAAAACCATGAAGGGTTTTAAAGTTGAACGCAAGGGTGGCTGGGATACACACGGGCTTCCTATTGAACTGGGCGTGGAAAAAGAACTGGGCATTACTAAGGAAGATATCGGAAAAAAAATATCTGTAGCAGAATACAACCAGAAATGCCGCGAAGCCGTTTTGCGCTATAAGGATAAATGGGATGAGCTCACCATGAAGATGGGTTACTGGGTTGACCTTAATGATCCCTATATCACTTTTAAGAATGAATATATTGAAACGCTGTGGTGGTGTTTAAAAGAATTATATAACAAGGGACTACTTTATAAAAGTGTATCCATACAGCCTTATTCACCTGCAGCGGGAACCGGATTAAGTTCTC
This sequence comes from uncultured bacterium, assembly GCA_966210755.1. GTDB lineage: Bacteria > Bacteroidota > Bacteroidia > Chitinophagales > Chitinophagaceae > Flavisolibacter. The sequence goes on along the minus strand of CBIHLW010000011.1, from coordinate 11,661 downwards.
ATGAACTGAATCAGCCTGGTACTTACAAGAATGTAAAAGACACCAGTGCCGTTGCCATGTTCCCTTTGTCTGTTGCAGCTACAACCATGGCAGGCGAAGGCCTTGATACCTTACAACGCATCAATGATGCAATGAAGGCCCAGGGTACTACAAACGATGTTTACTTTTTAGCCTGGACAACCACTCCATGGACCCTGCCTTCAAATCTCGGACTCACCGTTGGTCCGAACATAGATTATGTTTTGGTGAGTACATTCAATCCTTACACACATGTACCGCAAAATGTAATTCTTGCCAGGGCTCTGATTGGAAAATATTTCAGGCCTGAAGGCGAGAATATAAATTTTGAAAATTATGATGGAAGCCAGAAGATATTACCCTGGAAAATAGTTGTTGAATTCAAAGGAAAACAACTGGAAGGGTTGCGTTATGAACCCCTGCTTCAATATGAGGCCAATTCACTGGAAGCCGTGCAGGAAATTACGCCGGGTGCAAAACCATGGAAAATATTACTTGGGGATTTTGTAACCACTGAAGATGGTACCGGCATTGTGCATACAGCACCGGCCTTTGGTGCGGATGATTACCGTGTGGGAAAGAAATATAATATAGGCATCCTTACACTTGTTGACCGTGAAGGCAGGTTTGTAGATGGACTGGGTGAGTTTTCCGGGAGATATATAAAGGATTATAAAGGCCAGGAAGGATATGTAGATGTGAACGTGGACATTTCCGTTAAGCTAAAAAAAGAGAACCTGGCATTTAAGATTGAAAAATATGAACACAGTTACCCGCATTGCTGGAGAACTGACAAGCCGGTTGTGTATTACCCGCTTGATGCCTGGTTTATTAAAACCACAGCCCTGCGCGACAGGATGGTGGAATTGAATAAGACCATTCAATGGAAGCCTGAATCAACCGGAACCGGGCGATTTGGAAACTGGCTGGAAAATATGGTGGACTGGAACCTTAGCCGCAGCAGGTACTGGGGTACACCACTCCCGGTATGGAGAACCGGTTATGAAGATGAAAAAGGAAGATGGATTTCCCAGGGTAAAGATGAAGGAGGTGAAGAAATTTGTATCGGATCAATTGAAGAATTGAATGAAGGGATACGCAAAGCCAGTGAAGTATTGGGAGGAGATGTGAATAAAAACTATCTGCATGATGGAATTCTTGATCTGCACAAACCTTATGTAGACGAGGTGATACTTGTTTCACCATCGGGGAAACGCATGCGGCGGGAACCTGATCTGATAGATGTATGGTTCGACAGTGGCGCCATGCCGTATGCCCAGTGGCATTTTCCTTTTGAGAACAAAGAAAAATTCAAAGAAAACTTCCCTGCTAATTTTATTGCGGAAGGTGTTGACCAGACCCGCGGATGGTTCTATACACTGCATGCCCTGGGGGTAATGCTTTTTGATTCCGTTGCTTACAAAACGGTTGTGTCAAATGGTTTGGTGCTGGATAAGAATGGAAACAAAATGAGTAAGCGCCTTGGGAATGTGGTAGATCCCTTCCAGACCATTGAAAGATTTGGTGCAGATGCAACAAGGTGGTACCTCATTACCAATGCTTCCCCATGGGATAACCTGAAGTTTGATCTGGAGGGTATTAAGGAAGTTCAAAGAAAATTCTTCGGCACTTTATATAATACCTACCAGTTCTTTGCATTGTATGCTAATGTAGACGGATTCCATTTTAAAGAGCAATACGTTCCACTGGAACAAAGACCTGAGATCGACAGATGGGTATTATCATCATTGCAAACCCTCATCAAAAAAGTTACGGCGGCCTTTGACGATTATGAACCTACACAGGCCGGCCGTTTGATAGAAGACTTTGTTGATGAACACCTGAGCAACTGGTATGTTCGACTTTGCAGAAGGCGGTTCTGGAAGCCTGCCCGTAAAAACGCAGGAGCTGCAAATGTTGATGAAGTTGAACTGGATAAGATTGCGGCCTACCAAACTTTATACGAATGTCTGGAAACTGTTGTGCGTTTAATGGCTCCGATCTCCCCTTTCTTCAGCGATGAGTTGTTCATTAATCTGAATGCTGTAACCGGCAGGCAAAAAGAATCTTCAGTACACCATGTAAGATTCCCTGAAGCAAGGGAAGTCATGATCGATTCTTTACTTGAAGAGCGAATGAGTCTGGCCCAGGATGTTTGCTCACTGGTTTTATCCTTACGAAAAAAGGTGAACATAAAAGTTCGCCAGCCTTTACAAAAAGTATTGATTCCCGTACTCAATCCGGGTATGGCAGCACAATTGTTAAAAATTGAAGACCTCATCAAGGCTGAAGTGAATGTGAAGGAAGTGGAATATTTAACCGATACCGAAGGTTTCATTAAAAAGAAGATCAGGCCCAATTTCCAGGCCCTTGGTAAAAAACTCGGTTCGCACATGAAACGGGTTTCCCAGGCCCTTTCTGATTTTTCCCAGCATGATATTTCTTTATTTGAAAAAGAAGGCAGATATTCAATTCCCATTAACGATGAGTCTGTTGAATTGATGCTCAGCGAAGTAGAGATCAGCAGTGAGGATATACCAGGCTGGACGGTTGCCAATAAAGGATCATTAACGGTGGCGCTTGATATTAACATCAGTCCCGAGCTCGTTCAGGAAGGAGACGCAAGGGAATTTGTGAACAGGATCCAGAAAATAAGGAAGGATAGTGGTTTTGAAGTAACGGACAGGGTAGATGTGAAAGTGGCAGCCAATAACGGTATCGGTCAATCTTTGGCTAAGTATAATGACTATATTTGCGCCGAAATTCTGGCGGATAAGCTGGAACTGACAACACAAATTGACGGTGGCATTGAAATAGAGATAAATGACAATCCATTGAAGGTCATCGTTTTAAAAAAGGGGTAATTTATTGTATGGCTACAAAGAAGCAAGCACCCAAATCTGCCCGCCCTTCGGGTGGGAAAACAGCAAAAGCGGCCAAACCGGCTAAAAAAGCACCGGCAAAACCAGTCCGTTCCGCTGTCAAGCCAACTGCTGCAAAAAAATCAGCAAAGCCGGCACGACCATCAGGAAAGCCTGTTGCCAGGAAAGCAGTGCCCAAAAAGGCAGTTAAAAAAGCGGCGCGTGCTCCAAAAAAGGCGGCTGCCAAGCCTGCACCCAAACCGGTGAAGAAAGTGGTGGCACCTGTAAAGAAGGTAGCTGCTCCGGCTAAGGCTGTGCCTTCAAAAGCGGCTCCTGCTAAAAAACCGGAACCGGTAAAAACTCAGGAACCTACCAAAAAACCGGTAGTTGCAGCGCCTACACATCATGAAGTAAAGCCAGCCGTTAAGCCAATTGAGAAACCAGTAGCTAAAAAAGAACCACCAAGAAAGGTGGTCATTCCAAAAACATCAACTACGAAAGCAGTAAAATACGATCCTGATTTCACCAAATCAGTATTGGATTCACCTAACCATGAAAACACCGGCCCAACAATGAGATATTCAGATTCAGAGTTACAGGAGTTTAGAGAGCTGATCATGAAAAAGCTGGAAACAGCCAAGAAAGAACTGGCGTATCTGCAGGGACTGATCACCCGTAAAGATGAAGGAGATATGGAAGATGGTCGATATATGACCATGGAAGATGGAAGTATGAGCATGGAAAGAGAACAGCTAAGTCAAATGGCCAGCCGTCAGATCCAGTTCATTGACCATCTTGAAAAAGCTATTATGCGCATAGAAAATAAAACCTATGGCATTTGCCGTGTTACCGGTAAGCTGATAGAAAAGGCCCGCCTTCGTGCTGTGCCTCATGCTACACTGAGCATTGAAGCAAAGCAGATGATGAATAAATAGTTTGCCCAGGCAAATTGTAACCGTGTACATAAGAAAAGGAGATTTTGCAGAGAAGAAAACTTTAATTTCTCTGCAACAACCTCCTTTTCTTCTTTTTCACGATGGTAAAAAAATACTGCTGAAAACAGCTCAGGATGCACGCCCGGTTCAGTCATCTTAAAAAAATCTGCAACCCTATTCCAATATTCACGCCGTTGCCACTGAATTCCTGTGTTGGTTTGTATTCGGAAATGCTGATGTTACCATTGTCGTTGGTATGTGCGGTAGTGGTGGTGGTGAATTTACTGGAGGAATGTACATAACCAATAAATGCTTCAAGGCCAGCCGATGTGCTGATCATTTTTGTGATACCGGCAGTGATACCCGCATTGTAAAAAAATCTGGCTGAAGAACTTCCTGTATAAGTTTGGGAATAATTGGTGAGGTAATAAAATCCGTCAGTATTTGTGCTTCCGCTTCCGGCATTTACATACGCAGTTGCAACAGGATATAATTTGCCACCGGTTGAAAAAAAATACCTGAGGAAAGCGCCTGCACCTAAATCCAGATTACTGTAATTATCTTTTTTATACGTATTCCCATTTTCACTTTCCAGCCAGGTTTTCTGTCTGGAATAAACTAAAACGGGTTGTACGCCCACTACTATATTATTCTGAATGAACCATCCGTACGATGGATTTAGATTAATGGTAAAATTATTTTGATTGGATGTATATCCCTGCGTTCCATTTGGATAACTGTATAATGTTTTGCCTGATGAAATGGTACTTCCTGCAATGGATGAACCAATCATTTTGTCTCCCTTTTTAAATTGGGCAAAGGAGCTGACAGTTAGTGTTACACAGAAAGCGATCAATATATGTTTGGGTTGCATACCGTCTTTTTGGATATGAGCAAATGTAGGTTTAGCAGGTCAATCGGATGTGCTAATTTGAATTATTAAATGTTGGAAAATAATTTCATAACCGTTACTTTTAACAATATTACCAACCATTACAAAAACTGATTATGAGAAAAATGCGAATACTTTCTCTTTTATTGCTTGCCATAGTTTTCCTTGCTGCGAGTTGTGCTAAAGAAGGTCCTGTAGGTCCCGCAGGTTCTACCGGTCCACAAGGCCCTCCCGGATCCGCCGGTTCAGCAGGTGCAACAGGTGCCGTAGGTCCAATTGGTCCACAGGGTCCGCAAGGTCCAACAGGTCCCCAGGGTCCACAGGGTCCTGCCGGTACAGCCAATGTAATTTATTCAGACTGGTTTGCGGCCAATACCCTTACATGGGCCGATTCAACACATACCGATCTTGGAACCATCAGCCGTGGTAACAAAGCAGCGCCTGGTGTTACAGCTGCTGTTTTAAGCAATGGAATTGTGCTTTCTTATTACAGAAGTACAACTGCAGGAACAACGCAGCTGCCATATATATTTGGAACAACTGCCAGCCTGATGCAGTATGGTTCTATATTGAACACGGGTACCATCACTTATTATGTTGCCAACCAGACCAGCGGAACTGCAACCGGTGCCATGCCATCAGGCGAGTACCGTTATGTAGTGATCCCCGGCAGTGTAGGTGGCGGAAGATTTATGCAGGGTGCAGCAGCAAATTATACAATTGACCAGTTGCGCAACATGAGTTATGAGCAGGTATTGCAATTATTCCGCATTCCTGCAAGAGGGTCGAATGGATGATCAAATTGTTTTTCATAAATAATTAAACCGGTTCCTTTGAACCGGTTTTTTATTTCATCAGGGAAAAATATTGTCGCGGTAAACAATTCAAGATCTTTCTCCGGATCATAAAATGATGTTGGATAATTCATGATCAGGATTCTTTCAATGATTAAAGTTCATACTTCCCCGGCCATTCCGATTTGATGATTGAATTTTATGAAAGTTCAAACCATATCTTTACCTCCCAAAAAAAGCAGCCGGTATGACCATCAATTTTACATATGATAAAAAGCAGGTAATACAGGCATTACGGTATCATTTTCTTGCTAAAAAAGAGATCAGGCTGATGATCATTCTCGTAAATGTTTTTGCACTGGCATCAGCCGTGTTATTTTACATGAAAAAAATTCTTCCGTTTGCCTTCCTTGTTGGTTCCTTTCTCTGGTTTGTATTGATGATCGCATTCTGGTTCATTCTCCCCGGAATGGTATACAGGAGAGCATCTACCTTCCGCGATCATTTCACCATGCAATTTGAACAGGATTCTTTTAGCGTGGGAAATGAAAGAGGATCCCGTTCCTGGCAATGGAATGAACTAAGCAATTTTGTGGAGACACCTCACTTCTTTCACTTATACTTCGACAGCCGTTCTTTTTTCCTCGTTCCTAAAAGTGCTTTTGCCGACAGCGATGAAGTGTATACGCTGAGGCACATAATGATGGATAATGTGAAGAAGTAGCTGGGAGCTACGGGTTACTTGCTTTGAGTTGCGAGCTGCGCGTTATACATGATACTTTCAGATTCAGTAATTCTATTTTATAATGAAACCGAGGGTTTGCTTCTGACTATCATAATAATTCTTTAACGCTTTCTTTAATTCTGCATCCTTTTCCATGGCTTCATAGGTTTTGTTTTTGACTGTGATAAAGAAATCCTCAAAGACCGGGTGTTTGTCTTTTTCTATCAAAATAAAATGGTTTCTGTATTTTGAAAAATTCCGGACAAAGGCAGGATTTTTTTCACGGCGTAGATGATGAAATATGCCTTCAAATGCCAGGGCTTCCAGAACTGTAAGGTCTTTTTTGAGTTTTAATTCTTTGGTGCCATTGAATGTGATGCAGATATAGCCACTTAAGGTGCTGTCACTGCTTTGCCAGGTAAGAAAGAACCTGGATGAGACATGCATCATTTCCTTCCATGTAAAAATTTCTTTTTGAGATATATCAATATTGGAAAGCAGCCTGAAATATCGATTGAAATTATTATCCTGTTTTAGATCTGAACAGATTAGCTGGTTGATCTTTGCTGTGTCCGGATATAAATGGGCATATCTTAGAGGGGAACCTACATTGTTTCCAAAAATATAATCGAAACGCTGATGGTCATGAATGAATTTTTGGAAATTGTTTTTTCCTTTTTTCATTTCATAGTCCCAGGCCAGGGTTTTCTGTTGATTTATTTGGGATGGCGTCATCCTACCCTCACCAGGAAGGAAGACAAATCCCTTTCCCCCTCTGATTTCTTTTTCCTGGAATTTATATTCTACAAGCTCACAATAACTGACCTCATCCATGCTGACCTTAAATGCGCTACCAGTGCAGGAAGAAAGCAAAATAAGGGGTATAAAATATTTTGAGGAGAGATACACGCAGAAAACATTAATAGGAAATATTGACCGGTATTTTTCCAGAAGCTCACAACTCGCATCTCACAACTCACAACTCCTTCTCCATTACATAATGCGGGATCGTGATTTCCTCAAACTCATTGCCTATTTTCCGGTAGCCCATTTTTTCATAAAAGCCAACGGCATTTTTTCGGGCATGCATAGTGATCTTTCTATAACCCCTGTCCCGGGCCAGGTTTTCTGCAAACTGCATGAGAGCCCTTCCAATTCCTTTGCCCTGGAGGTCGTTGATCACGGCCATCTGCCTTAAGCGCACCGTCTGGGGTTCTTCTTCAACCAGCATACAGCAGCCAAGCATGTGATCATCTTCAAATGCAGCAATATGAAGGTTTTGTTTTTCCTGTTCAAGTTCTTCATTTGTAAAATTCAATCCGAGTGGCTGACGCAATATTTCATTACGCAGCCTGATTACCTGCTGATATTCCACCGTTCCATGATCTATGATTTTCAATGCCATTGCCTGATGTTGAGTGTTTCAATTTACAAATATCCGCCAACCCTGCAAATTCCCATTTTTACCTGGTCCGGGATTTGGGCAAAACAACTATTATTTTCAAAGGAATGATCAAAATGTTATTTAAACCAAAAACTTATATTTTTGCACCACTATAACCAAACTTTTACAAAATGTCAGACATTGCAGCAAGAGTAAAAAAGATCATTGTAGACAAATTAGGAGTGGACGAAGCAGAAGTAACGAATGAGGCTTCTTTTACCAATGATTTGGGTGCCGATTCTCTGGACACCGTGGAACTCATTATGGAATTCGAAAAGGAATTCAATATTTCGATTCCGGATGAGCAGGCTGAAACTATTACTACTGTAGGTCAGGCTGTCTCTTACCTGGAAGAACACGCTAAGTAATTAAAATGGGATCCTCCGCTTAAGCGGGAGGAAGTATAAAACATTCCGCCTTCCGGTTGCTCACGCACTTGAGAAGGCGGTTTTATCTTACATAAAATTCTGCTGCAGGCCTATGCAATTCAATCGCGTCGTTATAACAGGAATGGGTGCTTTGACACCACTTGGGAATTCCATAACGGAATACTGGAATAATCTTAGGAATGGAGTTAGCGGCTGCGACTTTATTACAGGTTTTGATGCCTCTAAATTCAAAACCCGCTTTGCCTGTGAAATCAAAAATTTTGATCCAACCAATTTTCTGGAAAGGAAAGAAGCCCGGAAGGTGGACCGTTTTACACAAACGGCTCTGGTGGCAAGCGACCAGGCTGTGCAGGATGGTGGCATTGATAAGAATAATGTGAACCACGACCGCGTGGGGGTTATTCTTGGCAGTGGCATCGGCGGACTCCTCACCTTTCAGGAAGAAGTTATGAATTTTGCCAAAGGTGAAGGCACACCCAGATTCAATCCTTTCTTCATTCCTAAAATGATCCTTGACATTGCTGCGGGACATATTTCAATGCGGCATGGGTTCAGAGGCCCCAATTTCGCAGTGGTGAGCGCATGTGCTTCATCTACCAATGCCATGATGGAAGCTTTTAATCTCATACGGATGGGAAAGGCTGACATGATATTGACCGGAGGCTCTGAAAGTGTGATAGGAGAAGCCGGTGTTGGAGGTTTTAATGCCATGAAAGCCCTGAGTGAAAGAAATGATGATCCCAAAACAGCTTCAAGGCCTTATGATAAGGACCGGGATGGTTTTGTAATGGGTGAAGCCGCCGGCATTCTTGTTTTTGAAGAGTATGAACATGCCATCAAACGCGGAGCAAAGATCTATTGCGAAGTTGCAGGAGGAGGCGCTACTGCAGACGCACATCATATTACAGCTCCACATCCCGAAGGACTGGGAGCAAAAAATGTAATGCTTCAGGCCCTGGATGATGCAGGTATGCAGGCTTCCGATATTGATTATATCAATACGCATGGAACTTCAACACCATTAGGGGACATAGCCGAAGTAAAAGCCATCATAGATGTTTTTGGCGAACATGCATTCAATCTGAATATCAGTTCTACAAAATCAATGACAGGCCATTGCCTTGGTGCAGCTGGCGTAATTGAGGCCATTGCCTGTATCATGGCCGTTCAAAATGATATTGTACCACCTACCATCAACCATTTTACAGATGATCCCGAACTGGATCCGAGATTGAATTTCACATTCTGGGAAGCACAAAAAAGAACAGTCAATGCAGCCTTGAGCAATACTTTTGGTTTTGGTGGACATAATGCCTGTATGATCTTTAAGAAATATATGGCCTGAGCAGCCAAAGGCCAGAGGCTAATAGCCAATTTAGTATTTGCGTAATAAATTTTGTAGTTTTCAATCCTGTGGATTTTTGGAAATCATTTTATAAGAAGAAACATGTTGATCCGTCTTTCAAAAAGCAATTGAAAGGTGTATTGGGATACTCACCCGGTAATACTTCACTTTATAAGACGGCACTTACACACCGCTCCGTAAAAGATACCATTGATGAAAATAACGAAAGGCTCGAATACCTGGGAGATGCTATTCTAAGCGCCCTTGTAGCAGATTACCTGTTCAAACGCTATCCCTATAAAGAGGAAGGTTTCCTTACTGAAATGCGTAGTAAGATGGTAAACCGGCAGCAGTTAAATGATATTGCGGTGAAAATGGGATTAAAAAAAATCACGGTCTATAATAAATCGGATAGTTCGCTTAAAACAAGTCAGATCTTTGGAAATACACTTGAAGCGCTTGTGGGAGCAATTTATCTTGATCTGGGATATAAGAAAACCGGTAAATGGGTAACTGAACGTATCATCATGCCCCATATGTTTGTTGAAGATCTTGAGATCCTTGAGATCAATCATAAGAACAAACTTTATGGATGGGCCAATAAGAACGGGCGACAACTGGAATTTGAAACCCTTAATGAACAAATGGAAAACGGCAGACGGTTATTTACTGTGGGTGCCGTCATCAATGGTAAGGTAATAGCGCAGGGCAAGGCCTTTAATAAAAAAGATGCTTCACAAATTGCAGCGCAGCTTGCTGTAGAAAAATTAGGCATAGTCAATTCCGATTCTCCTGGTATGGAACAGGGATAGCACTTACGGATTTATAATCCGGAGTAGTTTTTCTTACCTCTTTTAAAACCCTTAAATAAATCACCTTATATAACTAAGTGTTTTTCTTAGTTCAATATTTCAGAAGTTCCCAGTATTAAGAATTTCAAGGTTGGTAAAACTACGATACCCGTGATGGGTGATCATGATAAATTTATCGGGTTTACTTAAAAATGCTACTGGTATATACTTAAAAGGCATTTGCTGAATACTAATGAGTTATGAAGGATTTTTTAAAAAATATGTAGTTTCCCGCAAGAAATAAGTAAAAATACTTGCAACTCAAAAAAACGGATTATAGTTTTGCTCTCGCTAATCAGAATCAGTAAGAAGAATTACTTATCAAACACTAACTGATTTATTTAGCAACCCTAAAAAAACTTTTAAAACATCCGTACCGTGAAAAATCTTTTCCTCATAATTTTTGCTGTCCTGAGCTTCCAGCTTATACTTGCAAGCCCCCGCATCAAAGTAAAAAATAATGGTTACTGGCACAGTAACGCAACTTGGGATTTGAACCGGTTGCCTTCACAGGAAGATACCATTATCATACCTGCTGACAAGGTTGTTACCATAAATGATGATCAGGTGTTAAGTGGTAATGTATATATGCAGATCTATGGTAAACTCATCTTTCAGAACAACAATTCAACTTTAAAAATGGGTGCTGGTTCTACTGTACTGGTGTATAGTAACGGACAGATACTCGGTGGCGGAACGGCATCACAAAAACTCCGCATTGGGAACCTGGCCGTTTTTACCGGTAATGAGCCTCCGGTTAATGGTCCTCAAATGGCAACGGCTGCTTCAGGTGGATTTGAATCATTTAACGAGGTGGCCCTTCCGGTAAAATTTGTTGGCTTCACCGTTTCGCGCAGGCAGTCAAATGATGTGCTGGTGCAATGGTCAACCTCAGAAGAGATGAATGCATATATGTATGAAGTTGAACGTAGCTATAATGGTTCAGAGTGGAATACCATTGCATATGTATCAGCCATTGGAAACAGCAATGCCCTAAATAATTATTCATATACCGATAAAAATATTGCAGTACGCATGGCTTATTACCGCGTAAAGCAGGTTGATATCGATGGAAGGTTCGCATATACAGCTATCAGGTCAGTAAAAACTGAAAATGAAATCGCTAACCAGGTAAACATTGCTTCAATTCAGGGGAAGGTTGTTTTACAATTTCCTGAGGAAATAAAAAGCCAGCTGGTTGTCCGGATAATTTCATTAGGCGGACAGGTTGCAGATCAGCAGGTTATCAACAACCCTGTGGGACAGCTGATCTTCCAGTCAAATATCAATATCAAAGGAAATTATATCGTGTCTGTAAGCAACGGTAAAGATATTCATGTTGCCAGGCAGGCCATATTTTAAACTCGTTTTTTTAGGCGTTGAGGAAAATCCCTGGGTTTCTACCCGG
>CBIHLW010000010.1:0-18372 GCA_966210755.1 uncultured bacterium | reverse complement strand
GCTTTTATCTATGGGCTTCGGGCCCATAAACTTATTACTTGCAAATTTTCAAAATCGATGCAGGCTCCAGCTAAAGCTCAAAGCTCGTAGCTAACAGCTCGCAACTAATTAATGCGCTGCCTCTGCAGCAAATTTTTCCAGTGGTTCTGCTTCCACCTTATCCATCTTCTCCTTATAGTTCTCACCGCTTTTCTTAAGAATATGTTTGATCTCGGCCATGGCTATCACAGGCATGAACTTGGAGAAAAGGAAGTAACAGGTAAAGAACAACCCAAAGGTTCCCAAATAAAATCCAATCTCCCATATGGTAGGTGTATAGTACACACTCCAGGAAGATGGCAGGTAATCGCGGTACAATGAAGTAACGATGATCACAAAACGCTCGAACCACATTCCGATGTTTACAATGATGGACATGAAGAAGGTTACCCAGATATTTCTTCTCATTTTTTTGAACCAGAAGATCTGTGGCGACAATACATTACATCCCATCATCAGGTAATAACTCCAGCCATATGGACTTGAAAGGTCAACACGGTTGTACCGGAAAGCAAACCACTCGTATTCAGATGCACTGTACCAGGACATGAATAACTCAGTGAGGTAGGCAATACCTACTATGGAACCGGTCAATACAATTACTTTATTCATCACTTCTATGTGCTCTATAGTGATGTAATCTTCCAGGTTCAGTACTTTCCGGGTAACCAGCAACAGGGTTTGCACCATGGCAAATCCGGAAAAGATGGCACCGGCCACAAAGTAAGGAGGGAAGATGGTAGTATGCCAGCCCGGAATTACCGAAGTGGCAAAGTCGAAGGATACAATGGTGTGCACAGAAAGTACCAGTGGTGTGGCCAAACCTGCCAGCACCAGTGAAAGTGCTTCGTGCCGCTGCCAGTGCTTGGTAGATCCTGTCCAGCCAAATGCAGCCACTCCATAAAACATTTTTCTCCACTTCACCCTTGCCCTGTCACGAAGGGTGGCCAGGTCGGGCAATAAACCGGAATACCAGAATAATAATGAAACGGTAAAATAAGTTGAGATGGCAAACACGTCCCACAAAAGCGGTGAGTTAAAATTCACCCACAAAGGACCCCTTGTATTTGGATAAGGTAAAGTAAAGAAGGCATTCCACACACGACCCATGTGCCAGATCGGGAACTGGCCGGCGCACATAACAGCAAAGATGGTCATGGCCTCAGCTGCACGGTTCACACCTGTTCTCCATCCCTGCCTGAAAAGTAAAAGGATGGCGGAGATCAGTGTTCCTGCGTGACCGATACCTACCCACCAAACGAAGTTGGTAATGTCCCAGCCCCAACCAACAGTCTTATTCAGATTCCACTGGCCCGTACCCCAGATCACCTCCATGGTTACGGAAAGAATACCAAATGCCAATAAGAGCACAGATACCAGAAATCCTATCCACCATAGTTTACTGGGCGCGGCTTCCACCGGACGGCAGATATCTTCTGTTACCTGGTGATAATCCTTATTCCCATCTACCAATGGTGGTCTTACCTGCGATTCGTATTTAAGTAATGCCATATAGTAAAGCTTCTAGCTGCTGGCCTATAGCTATAAACTGTTCGCCTATAGCTTTCAGCGGTTTGCTGTTTATTATATTGTAACGTTTGTTCTTTTTATACTTTGATCATTCAAAAAAAGAGCTTCCTTTTCTTTTTGCTCCAGGCTTAACCCAGATCAGACGCCTGATTTATCAGTTCCCTGTTCTCAATGCGCTTCCTTCGCCGGCTCGTGCTGAGGCGTTGATGGTTCGCCCTGCTGCTGGCGTGCGTGTTCAGCTGCGCCACCATGCTCCGGTGGAATCACCTCATCGGTGTTCCTGATCTTAGCCAGGTAATTGATGTTTGGCAGGGTGTGAATTTGTTCAAGCACATAGAAATTGCGCCTTTGATTGTTCTGACGGATCTGGGCAACCTGTCCTTTTGAATCATTCACATTACCAAATACAATGGCACTGGTTGGACAAGCCTGTGCGCAGGCAGACTGAACTTCATCAGCACCCAGAGGCCTGTTTTCCATTTTTGCTTTCAGCTTTCCTTCCTGTGTACGCTGAATACAGAAAGTACATTTTTCCATCACACCACGGCTTCTTGTAACTACGTCGGGATTCAATACCATCCGTGTGAGTTCATCATTCATCTGGTCAACAACATCGTTCAAGGCACCCACACCACTGTTAGGTCCAAGCTTTCCATGAGTGGAGGCACCGGTATAGTCGGCCCAGTTGAAGCGGCGAACTTTATAAGGACAGTTGTTGGCACAATATCTAGTACCAATGCAACGGTTATAGGCCATCTGGTTGATACCTTCAGAACTGTGCATGGTGGCAGCCACCGGACAAACATTCTCACATGGAGCATTGTCGCAATGCTGGCAAAGCATAGGCTGGAAGATCACTGTCTTAAGATCATTGGGATCTTCTTTTGCACTTACATAATATCTGTCAATGCGCAGCCAGTGCATTTCATGTGCGCGCAATACTTCATTTTTTCCAACAACAGGAACGTTGTTCTCCGTATGGCAGGCTACCACACAGGCGCCGCAACCAATACAGCTGTTCAGATCAATGGACATACCCCATTTCAATCCCGGCTGTACATGGTCGCCATACAGGGTTCCTTCTTTTCGATAGTCGCCTGTACGTGGGGCATAATCCTTATGCAGCTCTTCGCGCCAGTGCTTGAATTCATCCGGACGGGCCATGAAGGTGGCCAGTGTGGTTTCCTTCAACACCTCAGTTCTGTCCTCATATGAATCGTGCATCTGAACACGGGCGATCTTATAATTTCCTACTGCTTCAGCCGAAGTTGTTGCAGTATTTGAATATTCAATTGTAGTACCGTTGAAGCGTGCAAAAGGATAAACATTCTGGCCAACGCCCTTACCCTCATGTATGGCTTTTGAAAAATTTGCACTGCGTCCATAACCAACTGCAATAGCAATGGTATTTACATCCATACCGGGAACCACCATTACCGGCAGTGTGATCTTTTTATTATTTGCAGTTACTTCAATTAAAGGCCTGTCCTGATAATATTCAAAATCAGTACTCAGATAGGGAATGTCCAGTTCTTTTGCCTTGGCAGTGGAGATCAATGCATAGTTATCCCATGTAGCCCTTGTAATTGGATCCGGTAATTCCATCAGCCATGGATTGCCGGCCTGTTTGCCCGTCAGCATGGCAACATTCTGATACAAAACCACTTCATTGCCGGTATTTGCCTTAGCTGCCTGAAGGGCAGTAACTGCACCGGCCACACCACCACCATTGAATGAACCCCCACCGGTAATAACTGGTGCCATGAACCTTTCGGTGGTTCCATCAGTTCTTAGGGTATCTGTTTGTTGTTGTGCAGGCTGTGTTTGTGCCGTTGTATTGACGGGTGTTTGTCCGCCTGGCAGGTAAATGCCATCCTGCAATGCCTTGTCAAAAGAAGCAGCACTTCCCAGTCTTCCACTCCAGAAGGTTCTGAAATAGGTTTCGTAATCGGTATTGTTACCACTCCATTTCAATAATGAGGTCTGGAATGGTCTTGTTTTAAATAAAGGAAAAATGGTGGGCTGGATAAAGCTGATATAACCGGTTCTTGGTTCAGCATCTCCCCAACTTTCAAGATAATGATGCGTTGGAATGGAGTACTGGCACAATTCAGTTGTCTCATCCATTTTTTCATTGAATGAAACAGTAAGCTTTACTCTTGATAATCCCTGTTTGAACTTTTCAGCATCATAATATTCATACACCGGGTTTGCGCCATAAATCAATAAGGCACCTACCTGACCGGCATGCATGGCATTCACCAGACTTACCATATCAGCATCAATTCCCTGGCGGTAGTTCAATGCAACACTATTGTCTATTGTAGTTCCATAAGCGCCAATGGCACTGTTGATGGCATTAACCAGTATCTGAATATTTACATCATTGCTTCCACAAACAACAAGCGCCTGGCCGCGGTTGGCCTGCAGGGCTTTTACAGCACTTTGAATTCCGGCATTTGTCTTTGCATTTGAAAGAGCAGGAGCTGTTACTCCTCCCACTCCAAGTGCAGCCGCAAGGGCCATTACCACAGCTCCGGTTTCGGATGGACGGTGCGTATATCGTTCATCTGCAGAAGCACCAGTCATGCTTAAAAAGCTTTCAAACTGGATATGTTTGCTCATTGTTGGATTCGTCTCGTTGATCTTACGGTTGTAAGAATACTGCCTTGCGAATTCAACAGGTGAAAGCCAGGTACCAAGGAAGTCGGCTCCAAGGCTTACAATAGCTTTTGCCTTTTCAAAATTATAGGCTGGAATAGCTCTTCTTCCCTGAGTGGCTTCGTTTGCCAGCAACATGGCGCTATAAGAAACTGCGTCGTATTGCACGTGGCGGCTTCCGGGATATTTAGCCAGGAATTCTGAAATGATTTGTTTAGTAGAAGGTGAAACTACAGTGCTGGTAAGTAAAACGGTTGAACCGGTAACACCTGCCAGTGCAGATATGATCTGACTGTCCACCTGGTCAAAGTTTGGAATTTCCTGGAATACCGCTCCTGACTTTCGTTTTGGGTTGGTAAGACGGTAGAGGTCATAAAGATCCAAAACTGAAGCCTGCGCTCTTGGTGAAGTACCCCCTTTTGTAAAAGGATAAAGATCGTTTCCTTCAATTTTAATGGGACGTCCATCTCTAACTTTCACTATTACCGGTAAGGCATCACCATCCTGTACATAGGTACTTGCATAATATTTTGCAACCCCCGGAACTACATTCTCAGGTTTGTTTACAAAAGGAACAGCTTTACGTACCGGGGTCTCACAACTTGCAGCTAAAGTGGCAGCAGCGGTTGAGAAGCCTAAATACTTAAGGAAATCGCGTCGTGGAGTTTTGGCATCCAACAATCCTTTTCCATCCAGATCTTCAAACGGAAGTTCTTCAGCAAATTCATCCTTCGTTCTGTTTTGAAGTTCCAGTCTGCTTTCCTCATTTAGCTGGGCGAAACCTGACCAATACTTTTTATCGCTCATAATTTTTTTGAAATTCGATTTTCTTAGATAGGCAAATAGCCTGTGGCCATCAGCCAATGGCTTAATAGTGGCATTTCTGACATTCCAGACCACCGATATCCCTTACGGTCACACTATCCATTTTACCATGTTTGATATCGTTATGGAATTTCTCATAGATGCTATAGAACCTGTTTCCAGTACTATCGTTGTAATTGAAGTTTACCTTGGTTTCACGGTGACAGTTTATACACCAGCCCATGCTGAGCTCTGACATCTGCTGTACCTTAACCATCTCCTGGATATACCCATGGAAGTTTAGCCACGCCACATAGCCGATCCTAGTATGCAGTTCGTGAATGAAGTAAACATGATCCGGAAGGTTATGGATCTTCACCCACTGTGGTGACTTTGAACTGGCTTTAATGGGATCCCATTTGGCACCAGGTCCAGGTTTGAAACCGGCGAACTGGTAAAGCTTTTGGATCTCAGCAGTACCATCAATTTCCTTTTCGCCATCAAAAAGTTTTGGCCCTTTGGTATAATCGGTAACCACCTGGTGGCAGTTCATACATATATTAAGTGAGGGGATGCCGGCATGTTTACTTTCCCATGCACCGCTATGACAATACAAACAGTTGATCTGGTTGATGCCTGCGTGAACCTTATGTGAGAAATAAATAGGCTGGTCCGGCTGGTAACCCTGCTGGCGACCCAGTCCAATAGCACCTTTACCTACATAATAACCGCCTACAATAAAGAACACCACGGCAAATAAAGCAATGTATATCTTGTTTCTCCAGAATGGAACCGGCTCCGGACGAATGATATGCTCCTTGTCGTCGGATAGTTTTTTCAGGTTGCTGTTCACCTGCATCAGGATCAGGGCCACCAATGCAAGGATTAGAGAAATGATACCAAATATCAACGCACCGCGGTTATCAGTTTCACCGGCCGCTCCGCCTTCCGTAGGTGCAGGCGTAGCAGGTGGAGTTTCAATGTATTCAAGAATGGCATCTACCTGTTCTTTGGAAAACTGCGGAAAGCCTGGCATAATAGAGCCATAGGTCTTTTGCAGGTCCTGGGTATACTGTGTTGTTGGAATAAATGCACCCGGGTTCTTGATCCAGGCATAAATATTGGCCCGGTCTTCTGCCCACGGACCCCTGCTTGTAACGCCTCTCAATGCCGGTCCGGATAAAGCTTTATCAAGCCCATGGCAACTTCCACAGTTTTGCTGGAAAAGCTGCTGACCTGTCTGCGCCTGCCCTGTACTTATCAAAAAAAAGAAAAAAAGCCCTACCAGAATACTTCTCTTCGCATGGATTTGTAAAATGTTCATAGAAACAATTGGGTCTGAGTGTGGATAATTTCCCAAATCGGGAGCAAAAATATGACAGGAAATTAACAAAAGCGCACCCTTTTCAAATTTTTTTTAACCCGCTACCAGACTGCATTTCAGCCGATTCTGTGCATGTTCTTTAGCTCATGCGAAAGTAAATGTCATTAAATGGTCACTTAAAATATCAAATGTTGAAATCCGGCTTCTAAGCAAAAATCCTTAGTGGTATTTACTTCATATTAAAGGCTAATTTCGCCGCTTTCCAAACAGATATGTTCAATCGCCTGCAAAAAAAATGGAAGGTTAGCGGATGGAGACTGATTCTCATACTGGTAACCTTTGCTGTGGGCGGCAGCCTTACCGGATATGCCGGAAAATGGGTGATGACAACCCTCGGCATACATCAAACAGCGGTTTATGTACCTATATATATAATAGTGATCACCATCATCTGGCCCATGATGGTTTTACTTGTGAGTGTATTCACCGGACAGTTTATATTTTTTCGTAATTATCTCACTAAAATGGGAAACCGCATTTCAGGCAGGAGGTACGGGGTAGTGAATACCGCTCCTGATTCCTCCCGTCTTAAACACATTACCATCTTTGCTTCGGGTGCGGGAAGCAATGCACAAAAGATCATTGACCATTTCAGGGATTCGGATAGCGCCAGGGTTGCCCTCATCGTTTGTAATAAGCCCGGTGCAGGCGTTACCACTATAGCAGAAAAGGAAAACATTCCGTTTCTTCTTATTGAAAAAGAAAAATTCTTTAAAGGTGATGCTTATGTACCTGAACTGACAAGCGCAGGTACGGAACTGGTGGTGCTTGCAGGTTTTTTATGGAAGATCCCGCAAAAAATTATCACGGCCTTCCCAAAAAAAATCATCAATATCCATCCTGCCCTGCTTCCGGGTTACGGCGGAAAGGGTATGTATGGCCGGCATGTACATGAAGCCGTACTGAATGCCGGCGACGTACAATCCGGTATCACCATCCATTATGTGGACGAGCATTATGATCATGGAGATGTGATCTTTCAAACCGCATGTCCGGTTTTACCAGGCGACACTTCCGATATGCTGGCCCAACGCATACACCAGCTGGAACACAACCACTATCCTGCCGTAATAGAAAATCTGATTAAAAATTTACATAGCGGTTCCTGATACCAGTGATCCCCTTCTTAACACTACTTCTGTTTCCCATCCATTAATTTTAATGCTGAAATAACGTCCATGAAATATTTTTTTGTCTCCCTCCTTGCCCTGACCTGTACTTTCGGTTCCGCTCAAACGAAAATTGAAAGCATCATTCCCAGGCCGGTTGAAGTAATTGATGAAGAAGGCGAAATGACCATTGATGCACTGACCTCTATACACAGCGATCGTGTTTTTGAAGAACAGGCGGTTTACCTAAATCAACAGATCAAAAAGCAGGTGGGGCTTGATCTGAAGCTAAAAACCCCATCACCTGTTTCTATCTTCCTGGCATATGATACGCTGATCACTAATAAACCGGAAATGTATGTATTGAATGTGCGGGAGAAGGCCATCACCATCATTGCCGGTGATGCAAAAGGTATTGTAAATGGCATACAAACCCTGTTGCAACTGATGCCACTGGAAAATGCTGACAGGATTACCATACCTATGGTCTCTGTTACTGATTTTCCTGAATTTGCATACCGTGGTATGCACCTGGATGTAGTGCGTCACTTCTTTCCGGTTGATTACATAAAAAAATATATCGACTACCTCACATTCCATAAATACAACACCTTTCACTGGCACCTTACGGACGATCAGGGGTGGAGAATTGAAATGCTTCATTACAAAAAACTCAACGAAACCGGTTCATGGAGAGAAGCTACGTTGATAGGACACTTCAGCGACCAGCCTGCCAGGTATGATTCAACCCGCTATGGCGGGTATTATACAAGAGAGGAAATAAAAGATATCATTCATTATGCTTCTGTGCGGGGCATCAATATCATACCTGAAATTGATATACCAGGACATAGCCGGGCCATTATTGCATCCTATCCCGAATTGAGCACCGATGCCAATGCAAAATGGAATGTGGCCACCACCTGGGGCATGTATAACAGGCAGAATAATGTACTGGCTCCAAGGCCGCAGACATTTGATTTCTTAAGGACTGTTTTTCATGAGATCGCCGACCTTTTTCCATCCGAATACATTCATATTGGAGGAGATGAGTGCAGTAAGATGTGGTGGAAGGCCGATCCGCTCACCCAGGCATTCATGAAAGAAAAGGGATTGAAGGATGAATCGGAACTGCAGGACTATTTCATTGAAAAAGTTGCAGGATACCTGGCGGAGAAAAATAAAAAAATAATTGGATGGCACGAGATCATTGATGGTAACATCAGCAGGTCTGCCATTGTAATGAACTGGGCCGATGATAAAAAAGCCATTGAAGCAGCCAAAAAAGGACATGCTGTTATTATGTCGCCGGGAAAGCCCCTGTATTTTAATCATTATCAGTCAAAGCCTCCGCACGACAGCCTGGCCATTCGTGGAAACAATCCGCTTGAGGCAGTTTATAATTATGATCCCGTTCCAGATGAACTTGTGCCCCTGCAACTACAATATTTAATAAAAGGTGCCCAGGCCAATGTATGGACTGAGTACATCATTTATCCAACCACGGTTGATTATATGGTCTTTCCAAGGATGACCGCTTTGAGTGAAGTACTCTGGACGGCTCCGGAAAAGAAGGATTACAAAAATTTCATCCGCAGGCTTAAAAACTTTATGCTGCCACGATACAACATGTGGGAAAGCGCTTACTTTGAAAAGTTCTGAGCTCAAAGCATAAACCTTACTTTATATTCTTATTTAGATATTCTTTTGTTACTTGCCCGTAAATGCTTTAATTGAAAAAAGCTGCATATATAAAACCAGCCGCATTTCTTTTTTTCCTGCTCTTCTCCGTATGGGCATCAGCTCAATTCAGTGTAAAGGGAACCGTATACGACAGCTCAGGGATCTACCGGATTGAAGCGGTTACGGTATTGACCAATAGCGGACATCATGCTATCACAGATTCAATGGGACGATACCAGATCGGTGTTACTGAACATGATTCTATCTGGTTTTCCTATCTCGGAAAACCCACTCCCAAATATTCAATTCTCAAAATTCCCGACATCACCAGGTTCGATATTGCCCTGCAGCTCAGTTCCAATATAATGGAAGAAGTAAGGATCAGAAGCCGCAGTTATAAAATGGATTCCATCCAGAACCGGAAGGATTATGCAAAGATCTTTAATTATGAAAAGGTTTCCGTGGGTTCCATGACCTCTGTTGGGCCCATGGGTGCAGGCATTGATATACAGGAACTGATCCGGCTTTTTCAATTCAGGAAAAATAAAGCCACATTAAAATTCCGGCAGCGGTTACTGGAACAGGAAAGAGAGAAATTCATTACACACCGTTTCAATAAAGGACTGGTAAAACGCATCACCGGACTGGAAGGAGAAGAACTTGAAAAGTTCATGAACTTATACCGGCCGGAATATGAATTTGCCAGCGGATCTAGCGATTATTATTTCCAGTTGTACATAAAAATCGCCTACGAAAAATACAGTTCTATAAAGTCATTCTGATTGTTTTTACAAATGCAGTAAATTCATGGCGAAACCTTTTGAATGAAACAACTGTTTGCCCCGGCTATTTTATTTATCCTTTTTTGTAGTTGTACGCCTTCCTGGCAAAAGCTTCATCACCGGTCAATCCTGATAGATACACACAATGACGTGCTTTCCAGCGTTACCATGCGCGGGATGAACATTGATCATGACCTCACAGGTAAAACGCATACCGACATCAGCCGGCTTGAAAAAGGAGGCATGGATATCCAGGTGTTTTCTATTTTTTGTGATGAAAGATTTGGTAAGGACACGGCATATAAATATGCCAATATCGAAATAGATTCATTATATGCCATCGTGGCCAGAAATAAGAGCCGCATGATGATGGTAACCAGTCCGGAGGAACTTGAACAGGCAGTACAATCAGGAAAGATCGGCAGCATGATAGGTGTAGAAGGCGGGCATATGATTGAAAACAACCTTGATCATCTTGAAGCACTTTATAAAAGAGGGGCAAGGTATCTCACCCTAACTTGGAATAATTCTACGGAATGGGCCAGTAGTGCTGCAGATGAGGCCCGCACAAATGCCCCGGAAGGAATACATTACCCGGACACGGTTAATTGGAAAGGCTTGTCGCCCTTCGGCAGGCAGGTAGTCAGGAAAATGAATGAACTGGGTATGATGGTGGATGTTAGCCATGTTGGTGAACAGACCTTCAGGGATGTGATAGAAGTAACAAACAAACCTGTAATTGCTTCTCACAGTTGCGCACATGCGCTTTGCCCTGTTCCCAGGAACTTAAAAGACGATCAGATCCTCGCTATAGGAAAGAACGGGGGTGTTATCCATTTGAATTTTTATTCAGGTTTTGTAGATAGCACCTACAATGAAAGAAGAAGGGTGTTTATTGATAATCACCGGAAGGAAAGAGATTCGCTGAGAAGATCAAAGATGCCCCGTTATGAAATAGATGAATGGATATCGGAAAAATATCCTGAGGAGGCATCAACCTTACGACCGCCGCTCTCCTTACTGCTCGATCATCTGGACCATATTGTAAAGCTCATTGGAATAGACCATGTGGGCCTTGGTTCTGATTTCGACGGGATAGAATCAGCGCCTGTGCCCCTGGATGATGTTACCAGTTTTCCATTGCTCACTAAAGCATTGATGGAAAGAGGATATACTAAAAAGGATGTAAAAAAGATACTGGGAGAAAATTTTATCCGTGTATTCAAAGCCAACCAACAACAATAAATTAAAATGAAAAATTTATTTCTGTGCGCACTGCTGTTTTTTGTTTTTCAAACCGTTAATGCTCAAAACTCAGGCGTTAATAAAGCCATTGTAATAGCCAGTCCGGCATCTGCGGATGTTTCTTCAGAAAGACTAAAAAGGATTGACCAGAATATTTCCCAATGGGTTGAAGACGGAAAAACCAATGGCGCTGTCGCACTTATTCTGAGAAATGGAAAGCTGGTGTATCACAAAGCTTTTGGTTTTGATGATCCGGGAAAAACAATTCCAATGCGGACAGACCATATATTCCGGATCGCTTCCCAAACAAAGGCCATCACCAGTGTTGCTGTGATGATGTTGTTTGAAGAAGGAAAGTTTTTACTGGATGATCCCATTTCAAGATATATCCCAGAATTTTCAAAGCCCGTGGTGCTGGATTCATTTATTGCCAGGGACAGCTCCTATACAACCATACCCGCTAAATCGGAGATTACTATCCGGCAATTGTTAACCCATACATCCGGGATTGGATATCCGCAGATCGGCAGTGCACAGGCTAATGCCATTTTTGCAAAAGCAAACGTTACGGCCGGTTTGGGCGTGGAAGAGGGAAGACTGCTGGCCACTGATATGAAAAAGGTGGGCAGGCTTCCATTGATGCACCAGCCCGGAGCCAGGTTTACTTATGGATTGAATACGGATGTACTGGGCTACCTGGTAGAAGTTGTTTCCGGTATGCCACTTGACCGGTTTTTTAAAACCAGGATCTTTGATCCCCTTGGTATGAAGGACACTTATTTCTATGTGCCTGAATCAAAACATCACAGGGTGGTATCCCTGTACCAGGAGGTAAATAAAAAACTTATAAGAGTTGAAAGCGAGATCGATCAGAACGGGGTTTTCATGGTTGATTATCCAAAAACCAAAGGAACCTATTTTTCAGGAGGCGCCGGATTATCATCAACCGCTTTGGACTATGCCATTTTTCTGCAGATGATCCTGAATGAAGGCGAATACAATGGTAAACGTTTATTATCACGCAACACGGTCCGTATGATGACCATGAACCAGATAGGTGAGATCAACAGGGGTGTGAATAAATTTGGATTAGGATTCGGCATCATTACAGAAAAGGGAAGCGCCATCCTGCCCACACCGGAAGGTGTGCTTGAATGGGGCGGAGCTTTTGCAACAACTTACTGCGCAGATCCAAAAGAAAACCTGGTTGGCTTTATTTACCGGCAGATCTGGGGCACCACGCATGGCGAAGCAGCGAATAAATACAAGGTGCTGGTGTATTCGGCATTGGCAGATTAGCTCAATTGTTTTTGAAATTTAAGATGATATATACATTAAAAATCATAATGAAAGCGTTCCTGCATACCTCCGGGGAAATATTGTTATAATTAATTTTTCATTTTCAACTTAAAACTAAATGGACCAATTAACCCTCGGAATAGGAACAAGATTACAGCATATCCAATACGGACCGGGTGTGATTGTTGGAGTGCGTTATGCAACTTACCAGATCTCTTTCATTCATCATGGCATCAAGGAAATTGATAAGGATGATGCTGCGCTGGAAGAGATCATACCCGAAAATGTAACTGCAGAAATAGAAACCCATTCAGATGTGGAGCGTTCACTATTGAAGATCCTGAGGCTTTGGGGCGGCATTACAGAAACCGTTAAGCTGGGCGACCGATGGATTGGTGGAACCATGCTGCTACAGCCTGCCGATAAATCATTGAAACCAAAAGAAATTCCCATCGACGATTTTTTTCACAAGATCGTGATGCTGAGAGACAGGCTGAGAGTAATGGAGCAGCAGATCAATGCGCATAAAAAATTAACTGATGAAGAAAAAGTAAACCTGCAGCAATACATCACACGTATTTATGGAACCCTTACCACGTTCAATGTTTTATTCAGGGACAAGGAGAAGTGGTTTGTAGGGGAGAAGAGTGGGGAGTGAGAGGAGAGCGCTGCGAGGTGTGAGTTGTGAGCTTATTCCACAATTAAACATGCCACAATAAAACCCTCGCCCACCAATACCTTTGCCTCCATGGATTATTTCAGGCGCCTGCAGGACCTGCTCCGGCAGGAAAAAGAAGAAGACCGGAGAACATATGAGCAGTTAACCGCTACACTTTCCATTAACGACAGGAGAGAGAACGGGATGAGCTGGTACCCCATTGCTATAAAAGATACGGAACTGGGCCGCGGTGATTACCTCACAGTTGAAGTGGAACGCACCACCCACCAGGATATCATACACCAGTTCCGGTTCGGAATGACCGTTGCCCTGTTCTCCAATCATGATGCAGGCAATGACAGGATTGAGGGAACCATCACACACCTGGCTGGAAATAAAATGAAGATCACCCTCCGAACCGATGAACTGCCCGACTGGTCAAGAAGAGGAAAACTGGGAATAGATGTAGTGTTTGATGAGAACAGCTATGCGGAAATGGAATCAGCACTTAAACTGGCACCACTGCTTGCCGAAAAAAAAGACGAGGGTCACCTGGTAAAAATATTGACCGGAGAAAAACAGCCTGGCTTTAATCAGCATAAAATTCAGCATCGCCATCATTCATTGAACAGGGTCCAGGAATCCGCAGTTGAAAAGATCCTTTCCGCCAATGAACTGGCTATTGTGCATGGCCCCCCGGGAACAGGCAAAACAACCACCCTGGTGCAGGCCATAAAAATGCTGATTGAAAAAGAAAGACAACAGATCCTCGTTACGGCTCCAAGCAATGCAGCCGTAGACCTGCTCACTGAAAAACTTTCTGATGCAGGTCTTAATGTAGTGCGTGTTGGAAATCCCGCACGGGTGAATGAGCAACAGATGTCACTCACGCTTGACAGCAGGATATCCGCACATAACAGTTCAAAAGAGATCAAACGGTTAAGTAAGCAGGCAACAGCGTACCGGGATATGGCGCATAAATACAAAAGGAGCTTTGGAGCAGCTGAAAGAGAACAGCGAAAAGCACTTTTCACCGAAGCAAGGAACATCAGGAATGAAATTGAAAAAACAGAACAATATATCATTGAGGATGTATTGTCAAAAGCAAACGTCATTACTTCAACCCTGGTGGGCGCCAACCATTATACCATCCGTAACTTAAAATTTCATACAATCATAATAGATGAAGCAGGACAGGCCATTGAACCCGCCTGCTGGATCCCCATACTGAAATCAAAAAAACTGGTGATGGCCGGCGACCATTGCCAGCTGCCTCCCACTATCAGGTCGGCTGAAGCAGCAAAGGAACTTGGTAATACATTAATGGAAAAACTTGTACGGCTTCACCCTTCTTCGGTTGTATTGCTCGAAGAACAATACCGGATGAATGAACAGATCATGGGATTTTCTTCCAATGAATTTTATAATGGAAAATTAAAAGCACATGCATCTGTAGCCTCGCATGTTTTATTTGAAGAAGACCAGCCCTTGATATTTATTGATACGGCCGGATGTGGTTATGATGAATTGAAGGAAGCATCAAAATTATCCAACCCTGAGGAGGCCCTCTTCCTGCTAACACAATTAAATAAACTGGTTGAACACCTACAGCATATTTATGCTATGGATCAATTTCCTTCCATCGGAATTATTTCACCCTACCGCCACCAGGTAGAATTATTAAAAGACAGGGTGCATGAATTTCCTCTGTTACAAACCTTCCTGCCCAAAATAACCATTAATACCATTGACAGTTTCCAGGGCCAGGAACGCGACATCATTTTTATCAGCCTTGTAAGAAGTAATGTTGATGCGGCCATTGGTTTTTTATCAGAAATAAGAAGAATGAACGTGGCCATGACCAGGGCACGTAAAAAACTGGTGATGACCGGCGACAGTGCTACACTTTCACAGTTCTCTTTTTATGCTGACCTGATTGGTTATTCGGAAAAACAAAATGGATATATAACTGCCTGGGAGTTGATGGGTTGATCGTAAGTTCATTGATATGTTGACAATTGCGGTGTATTAGAATCCGAGGTTGCAGGTTGCTTCTACCCCCAAAAAGGGTATTGACTAAAGATTAAAATGGAATTAGCTTTATGTCGCCCTCTGAATGCTCCTTTGATATCCCCCAAAGAAACCTCCACCTTCAAAAAATTTATATGGAAGTTCTGGCTCCTCCCATGCCGCCTCAGGCAAAACCTGTTTCACCAGCATCTTACCGCATCAATTCCATTGATCTTTTACGCGGATTGGTAATGATCATCATGGCACTGGATCATACCAGGGATTTCTTCCACGATAAAGCTTTCACTGAGGACCCGCTTTCGTTTCAAACCACTACACCATTTTTGTTCTTTACCAGGTGGATCACCCATTTCTGCGCACCCGTTTTTGTTTTTCTTGCTGGAACATCCATCTACCTTCAAAGCCTTAGGAAATCCAAAAAAGAACTCAGTATTTTCCTGATCAAAAGAGGTGTATGGCTGATAGCGGTCGAAATATTTATCATGTCGCTGGGCATTACTTTCGATGTTTTCTACAGTAATATTTTTCTGCAAACCATCTGGGCCATTGGTATCAGCATGACCTTACTTGGTCTGGTGATCTGGATGCCCTTCAATGCCATACTGATAACAGCCATTGTAATTGTATTTGGGCATAACCTCCTCGATTATTACGAGTCCGGCAAACAATCGGGTTATTCGTTTTTTTATTCATTATTGCACCGCCCCGGATTTTTTCCATTGGGCGAAACAAGTACAATAGGTGTTCTGTATCCCTTTCTGCCATGGACCGGCTTAATGATGATGGGTTTTTGCCTGGGTAGAATTTTTGAATCTGTGAAAAACTTAGAGGCCAGGAAGGTTATCCTTACAAGACTTGCCATGTTGATCATTTTATTATTTATAATCGTGCGTGCTATCAATTTTTACGGGGATCCCGGTAACTGGTCTGTTCAGAAGAATGTCGTCTTCACAGTTTTTTCTTTTATCAATACCACAAAGTACCCGCCTTCCCTATTGTTTATGTGTATGACCATAGGCCCTGCTTTGCTATTCCTGGCCTTTGCCGGAAATTCAAAAAGCAGGCTTGCTGAATTCATAACAGTTTATGGAAGGGTTCCATTTCTATATTATGTACTTCATTTTTATTTATTGCATTTCATAAGCGCCGTTTGTTTTATGGCAAGGGGGCATTCTTTCAGTGAAGGCTGGAATGGTTTCCCCGGGTTCCCTTTCAAATTTGTTTTTCCGGGTGAAGGTTATTCATTAGGTATTACATACCTGGTATGGATAGCCGTAGTATTAGCACTCTACCCGGTTTGCAAATGGTTCAGTGATTATAAAAAGAGCAATAAAACCTGGTGGTTGAGCTATCTGTAGTTTGCTGGCTGATATGATTCCAGGTTAATAGTCCGACAGGTTAAAACTAACCGGCATGGTTGCGGCCTTCCTCAACAACGTCATCAGCATATCAACATGCTGAACTGCCATCCACCAACACATTCATGCCATTGACTTTCCTGAACAGGCCCAATAACTTTATCAAAACTCTTTTTATGAATAAGGAGCTCAACGCAAAAGCCAGCCGGCGCAGGTTTTTGGGAACCATTACCACCGGTGCTGCCGCCATGAGTAGGGCAGGCATTCTTTCTCCCTTACAGAAATTACATGCTGAAACAAAAAAATTTGATTTTGAAAATGATGCGGATCCTGATGCCTGGTTCAAAAAGATCAAAGGCAAACACAGGATCGTGTTTGACGTAACCCAACCCCACGATGTATTGCCCTTTGCATGGCCCAAGGTTTTTCTATTGACCAATGCAGCAACAGGCACAGATGAAAAAGACTGTAGTGTTGTTGTTGTGCTCCGGCACGATGCCATACCCTACGCATTTGAAGACAGGCTATGGCATAAATATAAATTCTCGGAAGTGTTTAAGGCCCATCTCGAAGGGCCAGTGTTCCAGGCCTCAGATGCAGCAACAGCGGCTTCTTTCCGCAATCCTTTCTGGCAACCCAAAAAAGGCGATTTCAAATTTCCTGGCATCGGAGAAGTACAGATCGGGATTAATGAATTACAATCCAGCGGAGTTATGTTCTGCGTGTGCCAGGCAGCTATGACTGTATATAGCAATGCAGTGGCAGCGGGAATGAACATGGACCCTGCTGAAGTGTTGAAAGACTGGCAATCAGGTTTATTACCAGGTATACAACAGGTACCATCCGGGGTATGGGCTGTAGGAAGGGCACAGGAACATGGATGTGCTTATTGTTTTGCCGGTTAATGCTTCTATATGCGAAGGCTAAATTCACACCGGGCGGTACTCAAAACCATAGGAGGGATCATTGCAGTGGTAATTGTACTGGTTTCGATTTCGAATAATCGAAAAAGAATGATGATGAATAAATCATACAATGCTGTAGCTGGCATTGACAACTTTACCTGGGAGCCGCCCGGTCTCGATCAATTGATAGAATCAGAAGATTTTGAACTGATTCGTTATGGCAGGGATCTGATTGCATATACATCTTTTTACTTCGGACCTAAAGGAATCATCAAACAGATCAGCAATGGAATGAATTGCCAGAACTGTCATTTGGATGCAGGCACAAAAAGCTGGGCAAATAATTTTAGCGGTGTGGCTTCCGGTTATCCAAGATTCAGGGAAAGAAGCGGCTCCATTGAGAACATGCACAAAAGAGTAAATGATTGTTTTGAAAGAAGCCTGAATGCGGATAAGGGACTGGACACAACCAGTAAAGAAATGAAAGCCATCGTTGCTTATATGAAATGGTTAGGTAAAGATGTTCCGGATAAAGTTATTCCGGTTGGAGTAAGCATAAAAGTTCCTGAATTTTCTTCCAGGGCTGCTGACCCGGAGAAAGGCAGCATCCTATACCAGCAACACTGCAGCCGGTGTCATGGAAAAAACGGAAGCGGTGCTTATAATGTTGACAGTACCATGTACATCTATCCTCCCTTATGGGGAAGAAACAGCTACACCTCAGCGGCAGGGATGCATCATCTTTCAAGATTTGCCGGTTTTGTCCGGTTCAACATGCCATTTGATGCACCAGGAGCCACAAGGTTTTTAACTGATGAAGAAGCATGGGATGTGGCGGCTTTTGTAAACAGCCAGCCGCGTCCGCAAAAGTAATATAAAAACGA
>CBIHLW010000009.1:0-18476 GCA_966210755.1 uncultured bacterium | reverse complement strand
AATATCAGAAAGGCTATGAAGGAAATTGACGAAGAGACCTACCGGGAAACATTAAAAAAGCTTGCAGAAAAAAAGTATGGCGAATTAAAAACAGACCAGTACCTGGTTAGGAAAAAGAAAACTATGGATTACCTGATGCAAAAAGGATATGAGCCCGATCTGATCAGCCAGGTTTTAATTTCAATCGTTAATAAACCATAACAATGCAGGGATTTTGACAACTGGCAGGTGGAAGGGTAAATGGCCTGGCCGGGCTTTTTGCTTTAGCCTTTTTTAATTCGTATGGTCTATAAATCTGAAAAATCATCAGGGTATTAACAATTACATGCGGGATCAGCTTATGTCTATATCATACTTTTCCAACAAACCATACAAACCAGACATTGAGAATTTTGCTTTTTTGATTCTGTTCAACTCCGGATCAATATTATAATTAACGGTGGTCCTAAGGTCGGCATGCTCCAGAATTGTATTTTCAAATCTTGCACCCGAAAGGTCACAATCCTGGAACAAAGCATATGAAAGATCCGCTCCGGTAAAATCAACATCTGCGAGGCTACAGTTTACAAATCCGGTTTTTTTGAGTTGCCGCATGTAGAATGATGAAAAATTTAAGACGCAAGTTTCGAAACGCACGGTAAAAAGGAAATCATCACAATTTTCAAAATGGATCCCAAGCAGTTTGGATCCCACAAAGCGCGTATCTCTAAAAATGGTCCGGTTTGTTTTTACATTACTCAGGTCACACTGATTGAATTCTGATTCAGGAAAAGCCATTCCAGACAAATCCAGATTTGAAAAACTGCAATTTTTAAAATGGCATGCCTCGTATTCAGCCAAATCGAGGCCGGTATTTCTAAAATCAACGTCCCGGAATGTTTGTTCTATTATCAAAGGCTTGTCCATAATAATTCACAGGAATGTGATAAGCTTACCGTGTTCGGAAGATCAGTCGACAATGATCTTCTCCGTTTTAGCGCCTTCGTTGGTTATTAGCTGTACATAATACATGCCCCTGGGTAATACAGGTAAACTCAGTGAAAAAGCGCCTGTTGCATTATTCAGGTCCTTATCAAAAATAACAGCACCATGGCTATCCATTATCCTTATTTTACGGGCTTTCTGTGATAAACTAAAGTTTATCATCCTGCCGGTTACAATAGTTGGGTATATTCTGGTTTCACCATTCCTGGCCGCGATTCTTAATATGGTTGAATATTTTACCGAACCATCATCATCCTGTATGGCCAGCCTGTAATACAATGTTGAGCTGATGCTGGTGTAATGACGGAAATTATAATCACTTCCATTTTCATTTCTGCTGGCAGCCACTTCACCCGCGCGGGTAAAAGCAGTTCCATTGGTACTGAATTCAATTATAAATCCTGAAGTATTTTGTTCCGTTACTGTTCTCCACTTTAATTCATTGTAACTATTAAAATGCACAGCCTGAAAAGAGGATAGTGTAACCGGTAAGGGCGTGCCCCCGGAAGCTTCAACCTTCAATATAGCTCCGGTTCCCTGCGAAACTGCATAAAGGGTTCCATCTTCGGCTTCTCCAAAACCCACGATGAACCAGGGATTTGGCGCAGGAAGGATCAGCTGGGCGGCCGAATCAAAACCTCCGCTTCCATCCGGCCATAACATATAAATGGAATCGCTATATACATCTGCCGCAATATAAATTCCGTATAATGACGGATACTCGGCGCCTCTATACACATATCCACCGGTTACTGCGGAAGACCCGGGATTAGGGTTATTATAATCAAAAACCGGATAAACATTATCTGTGGGATGGCAATCAGTTACGGAGGGGGTAGAAATATGACCTTCGTAACAATCCCACCCATAATTAACATGTCCGGTATTTCCGGCAGTCCTGAAGTTAATTTCTTCTCTGGCACCCTGACCAACATCGCCTATCCACATATTTCCATTGGCCCTGTCAAAGCTCCAGCGAAAAGGATTCCGTAAGCCCATTGCCCATATCTCATCCCGCACTGACGCATCGCCCACATAAGGATTATCAAGAGGAATATCATAGTTGCCGTTAGGTTGAACGGTTGAACCGTTTATATCTATCCTCAACATCTTGCCCAATAGCGAATTGCCATTTTGTGCGTTATTGTCAGGGTCATTTCCACTTCCGCCATCACCTGTTGCAAAATACAGGTAACCATCGGTGCCGAAATTTAATTTGCCACCATTGTGATTTGAAAAATCAGGATGTAAAATGGTCATTACAAGAAAGTCCGTACTCGTATTTGGTAAGATGGAAGGTCCGGCTCCTCCTGGCCCTGCAATGATCTCATATCTGCGCAGTGCAATATTTCCACCCAGATCTGTATAATACACATAAAAGAAATCATCACCGGTACCCGCTCCAAAATCCGGATGTACGGCCATACTTAACAAACCCCGCTCTCCACCTGTTGAAATTAAATTTTCACCACCCGGACCTGAGCTCATATCAAGAAAATTTTTTAATACACCATCTTCCCATAGCCGTATCAGCCCACCCTGTTGTACAACAAAGCTGCGGTTGCTACCATCTCCCGCAGTTACAAAATCAATCGGAGCGGATAATCCTGTTATGTAATTGGAATAAGAGATAACGGGTCTCTGGGCCTGCATTGTGGCAGGTGCACAAAGCATGATTAGCACAGCGAGTGCTGTGTAGAATTTTCTTGTCATGGTTAAGGTGTTAAAAATTAATACAGGGCAGGGTTACCGAATTTAATTATTTTGTTTTGCATATGTCCAATTTAAAATTCACATTGATCCAGACCCGGCTTTATTGGGAAGACAAGGAAAAAAATCTTTCCATGCTGGAAGAGAAAGTAAAGGCCTTACGGGGAACCACACACGTTATTCTTTTGCCCGAGATGTTCAGCACCGGTTTTAGCATGAACCCAGAAAGTCTTGGCGAAGAAATGGATGGAAGATCGGTACAGTGGATGAAAACTTTGGCGGCATCCCAGAAATGCATAATAGCCGGAAGCCTGATCATAAAGGAGAATGAAAATTATTTCAACAGGATGATATGGATGTTGCCCAATGGGCAATTTGGTATTTATGATAAAAAGCACCTTTTTGCTTATGCAGGGGAAGACAGGCGCTATTCACCGGGAAACAAAAGACTTATTGCTTCGGTAAATGGCTGGAAGCTGAATCTTATGGTGTGCTATGATCTCAGATTTCCCGTGTGGGCCAGGCAGCAATTTCATGACGATGGCAGTTTTGAATATGATGTTCTGATTTATGTAGCCAACTGGCCGGAAAAAAGAAGTACCGCATGGAAAACGCTGTTACAGGCACGGGCGATAGAAAACCAGTGTTATGTAATTGGTGTAAACCGTGTAGGTACGGACGGGAATGAAATTTACTATAGCGGCGATAGTATGGTGATTGATCCGCTGGGTGAAATTTTATATCATGGGAGTCATGATGAAGACACGGCAACAATTACACTGAACAAAGATCATCTGAATGAAATAAGGGATAAATTTCCATTCTGGAAAGACGCAGATGATTTTATCATACCGGTTCAAAGTTGATTTTTCTGTCTGATCAGTTCAAGCGCTTTCTCCATTTTATAATCACCAAGCCTGATGATGGCATCGATGGTAGGAGGCGCGTATACTTCTGGAATAATTCCTTTTCCTTTTTCTTCATCTTTATCTATTACCAGACGGAATAAAGGAAGCCTGAAGCGCACCTTTGTATTGGGCAGGGTTACATCGGGGATCAGCCATGCAGAATTGCCATATGCACCACCCCCGGTTTCCTCACCTATAACGGTTACATCGGATTGTTCTTTTATAGCTTTTGTAAATAGGGAAGCGGCGGAAAACGTGTTCCCTCCCGTAAGAATATAAGCCTCACCTTCAAAATGATTTTTCTTTTTGGGTTTGAAATATTTTCCTTCGTACAATCCGAAATGATGACGTCCTTCCTTTTTATTTGTCATGAAAAGAAAGAAGAGGCGATTGAATACATAATGATTCTGATACTTTGCGTACCTGCTTTTATTGGTTTTTGCATAAAGCGAATCAGCTATTTTGAACGGCTGGTCAGCTATGTATTTTGTGAGCAGGTTAGAAAGCACCACACTCCCGCCTCCGTTTCCACGCATATCCACTACCAGATGGCCAATATTTTCTTTTCTTAATTTCCTGAAAGACCTTCTGAAGAAATTCCGGAGTTTATATTTTTTTGTAAAAGAGCCCACCTGCATCACCGCCATGTTAAGAGTTGTATCAATAACAAGACTTCGTTGGGACTGCAGGGTTATTCTTCTTCTTTCTTTTTTTGAAAGTGGTGATGGCCGGGGTCGTGACCGGGCTGTTGAATCAGCAAACGGATTGAACCAATTGATCACAGCATGCCGCCGGATACCCGAAGTGTCGGTATATTCTATATTCATTTTAGGCCTGATCCCAAAATAAGCGCCATACATGTTTCTGAATACACCACCGTTGCTCAGACTCTGGTATTTATGTGTAAGGTTGTAACCATCCGTTGACATATGTTTGAAGAGGCTGTCAATTATGGTTTTTACAGGTCGGCCCTCAATTGAATGCAGCATGCTGCCACGGGCGATACCGCTATCTGAACGGTTAAGGCTTGAGGTTATAACAACCGTATCGTTCCAGATCTTTACATTCAATGGGAAAGCAACCGAACGGTTCCTGTCCGAAAACCTGGAAGCTCCTTTTGATGCGCGCACGGTGGTATGGCCGCATCTTACCTGGGACAAAACACGGCTCAGGATATTTCGGAATTTATATTCGGGAAGCGAATCCTTTAATGCAGAAGCGCCCTTATCAAAATAATGATCAATGGTGTCTTTGGAGGTGTACCAGTAAAGGCTTGGATGTGACTCTTCCAGGATGTTCCGGAAGAGGTTATAATCTTCCTGCAATTCTTCAGGCGAAAACTTCTTTGCAGGATTGTAATTCCGGCTAACAGAACAGCTGGTAAATAAAAAGAGCATCAATACGGGAAAAAAGGTTTTCATAGCGTGCTTGCTCATTTAAAAGCATTCCAGCCCTGCGCGGTAATGGGATATTTGCTACCGCCTTTTGTCAGGATGTTGGCCCCGGCCTCACTGTCGGTCATATAACCAATAATGGCGATCTCCGGATTAGAAGATATTTTTTCAAAATCATCCTGGTTAATGGTAAATAATAGTTCATAGTCTTCTCCCCCGCTCAGGGCGCAGGCTGTCGGGTCAAGATTGAATTTAAAAGCTGCCATTTTTGTTTCTTCTCCTATTGGAATTTTTTCTTCATACAATACACAGCCAACCTGGCTTTGTTTGCAAATGTGCAGGATCTCCGAACTCAGACCATCACTGATATCGATCATAGAAGTTGGAACCACATTTACGGATTCTAAAAAATCTACAATGTCTTTCCTGGCTTCCGGTTTCAGAATTCTTCCTATGATATACTTTTCACCCTCCAGGTCCGGTTGCACTTTTGGATGTTCCAGAAAGATTTTCTTTTCTCTTTCCAATAAGGTTAATCCAAGGTAAGCGCCACCCAGGTCGCCGGTTACGCAAAGCAATTCAGATTTCTTGGCCCCGCTGCGCTTCACATATTTCTCCGGGGCCACCTCGCCTATGGCTGTACAGGAAATGATAAACCCTTTTTGAGAGGTGGTGGTATCGCCACCCGCCAGGTCCACTCCGTATTTTTCACAGGCTGCATATACGCCTTCATAAAATTCTTCCAACGCTTCCACGCTGAACCGGTTGCTGAATCCAAGCCCGATCACTACGTGAGTGGGCGTGGCGTTCATGGCGCATACATCGCTTACATTTACTACAACGGTTTTATAGCCCAAATGTTTTAATGGCGTGTACATTAAATCAAAATGAACCCCTTCAATCAACAGGTCGTTGGTAATCACCGTTTGTTTTCCAAAATGGTCTATTACGGCCGCGTCGTCTCCAATACCAACTATGGTAGAGGCGTTTTGGATCTCTACATTTTTTGTAAGGTGGTCTATCAGACCGAACTCACCCAGCGAAGACACCTCTGTTCTGCTTTCACTCATGTGCTCAAAATAATTAAGATTTTGGAAGGTTTCCTTTTACCCACTGTACCAGTTCCGCATGCATGACGCCATTACTTGCAATGATGCCTGGCTGGTAAGGAGAATAAGTATCGCCCTGCAGGTCGGTTACCGTGCCTCCGGCTTCTTCCACCAGCAAAAATCCTGCTGCACTGTCCCAGGCCTGAAGCTGGTGTTCATAAAAACCATCAAATCTACCACAGGCCACCCATGCCAGATCTATAGCGGCAGAACCCAGCCGTCGCACGGGAATGCCTTTTCTTATAAATCTTTCAAACACCTGTAAGGGTCCATTTGGTGCATCGAGATAGGTATAGGGAAATCCGGTAACCAGACAGGCATTGATCACCTTTTCTTTTTTACTTACGCTGATCGGCTTGTCATTCAGGGTAGCTCCGCAACCCCTTTCCGCAACAAAAAGTTCGTTGATATACGGATTATAAATGGCTCCCAGAACCATTTTTTTATTGTGCTCTACGGCAATGGAGATACAACAAATAGGAATGCGATGCGCAAAGTTCACGGTACCATCAATAGGATCAATGATCCATTTATATTCTGAATCCTGAACCAGGTCGCCACTTTCTTCTGTTAATATATGATGAGATGGATAATTTTTCCTGATCACATCTATGATGGCCTTTTCCGATGCATGATCTACCTCGGTCACCAGGTTGTTGACGCCCTCTTTATTGGAGATCTTAAAATCAAGGTCAATGAATCTCCTCATTTCGCCGGCGGCTGCATGTGTAGCTTCTAATAAAGTGCTTTTGAGCATGCGCAAAAATAGGCTTTGTATTTTGAACAATGTAAAGGAGGCGGTACAGAACAACAGGGAACAAATAACAAGAAACAGAAGAATGTGCGTAGGGTCATGCCAAATAACATCCTCCAGGTAGAATGCTTTATGAACAAATGGCCATTCAGCGGCATGGCCGGAATAGGAATTATGAAGTCGTTACATGGCTGGGTGGAATAACCCATCTAGCCCTGATGATCCAGCGCCTCAGAAATATCCGCTGTTAAAATTTCATACTGCTCATATGATTTTTGTATCAGTCACCATTATACCAACCTCCAACATTTTCCATTACATGAATATCTGAGTTTCCAATATACTTCAAACCACATGCGCCCTTTCCACTGTTCTCCTTTTCTTCTGTTCATAATTCCTTAGGTTTGTCCGCAAACACAATCCATCGGCCATTTGAAGATTTCCATAATCATAGTAAACTATAATGTAAAATATTTTTTAGAGCAATGCCTGTATTCGGTATACAAAAGCATTGAGGGAATTTCTGCAGAGATCATTGTTATTGACAACAACTCCACCGACAATAGTGTAGAATATCTTAAGCCCCGGTTTCCCGGTACGCAATTCATTATCAATTATGAGAATACGGGATTTGCAAAAGGCTGTAACCAGGGGCTGGCCCGCGCAACAGGAGAATATATTTTATTTCTGAATCCGGATACCATCCTGGGCGAAGACAGTATCTCAACATGCATTTCATTTTTTGAATCCAACCACGACTGTGGGGCACTGGGTGTAAAAATGATTGATGGAGCCGGAAATTTTCTCAAGGAATCCAAGAGATCCTTTCCTTCACCATCCACTTCCTTGTATAAGCTTTTTGGATTATCGCGAATATTCCCGGGATCAAAAGTATTTGCCCGATATCACCTCGGACATCTTGATAAGGACCAGAACCATGAAGTGGATGTATTGGCCGGAGCTTTTATGATGGTAAGAAAAAGCCTGCTTGATGAAACGGGCGGGTTTGATGAATCATTTTTCATGTATGGCGAGGATGTGGACCTTAGTTACAGGATACAGAATACGGGATATAAAAATTATTATTTCAGCGGAACCACCATCATTCACTTTAAAGGAGAAAGTACAAAGCGAGGCAGCCTCAATTATGTAAAAATGTTTTACAAGGCAATGAGCATTTTTGTTCATAAACATTATGGAGGTACCAGGGCCGGATTCTTTAATGCTTCCATACATTTTGCCATTTGGGTACGCGCAATCATTGCCGGATTTTCAAAACTGTTGAAGTGGATCGGGCTTCCGGTTATAGATGCCCTTTTGATCTTGTTTTCTTTTTGGATGGTAAAAGAATTCTGGGTGAATTATGTGCGGACCGAAATCATTTATCCGGACAAGCTGCTTTTGTTTTCATTTCCCATTTTTACCGGGCTTTATCTAACCGTGGCTTATTATGCAGGACTGTATGACCGTTATTATCGAAGCACCAACCTGATAAGATCAACATTTTTTGCAACGGTTGCCGTGCTGGCCATTTATGCTTTGTTACCCGAAAGACTCCGGTTCTCACGTGGCATTGTTGTATTCGGCGGGCTGCTGGCACTTGTATTTATCAGCATCACCAGGGCCGTTCTTATCCGCGCCAATGTTTTGTATAAACCTGTTGACTCAACCTCAAAGCCACATATTCTGATTGCCGGATCAGAAGAAGAATTTGAAAGGACAAAAAATTTTCTTGCCGAGCAAAACCTGGCTGAACACATTATTGGAAGGATAACAGTAAGGGGTAATGGAAAAAATTTTATTTCTTCAATAGGAAAGATCGACCAGGCGGCCGCCTCTTTTGATGCCAGGGAAATTATATTTTGTCCGGGTGAACTTTCCTATAAAGAGATCATAGAAAATGTTGAACACCTGCAGGGAAAATTAAAAGCCAGGTTTTATGCGGGATCAGGTATAGTTGGAAGTGATGACCGGACAAGCCGCGGTGAAATACTGGCGCCTGAATCAGTTTACAGGTTAGCGCTTCCGGGGAATAAAAGGATCAAGAGGTTTTTGGATGTATTGGTATCCCTCCTGTTTTTAGTGTTGTTTCCCTTGCATTTTATATTAGTGAAGAACACGCCCATGTTTTTTCAGAATATTTTTGATGTGTTGGCAGGAAGAAAAACATGGATCGGGTATGCATCATCATCCATATTGTTACCGAAATTGAGAAAGGGTGTATTGGGTCCTAATGGATTACTTCCTGATAAAAAGGAATTACCTGAAGAAAGCCTGCAAAAGATTGACAGGTGGTATGCAATGGACTATGAACCCTTAAACGACCTTGCCCTGATCATTAAAAACTACAGATTTTTGGGAATCAGCTAAGGCACTTTATATTGGTATCTTTATTGATAAATTCAAATGAGTGAATGGCAAGAATCATTGATATAAAAATACCAAAAGCAATAGCATCGGCATTGCGGCTTCCTGACAACGACCCAAGAAGCCAGCAGTTGAGAGTATAGAAAAGACTTCTTAAAAAAGCCAGGTTCACCGAATTCGGCCAGAAATATATGTTTGATGAAATACTTCTTAGCCGCCACATCGGTAAAGAGTTTCAGAAAATTGTTCCGGTACACGATTACAGTAAGATATATGAGCAATGGTGGAAAAAAACACTTGAAGGCGTGCCGGATGTAACCTGGCCGGGAAAAATAAAATTCTATGCATTAAGTTCGGGCACTTCTGAAGCCGCCAGTAAATACATACCGGTTACACGCGAAATGCTGAGAAGTAACCGTGTTAATTATATACGCCAGCTCATTTCACTTTTTACTTACGAGCACCTTCCACGCAATGCAGTGACAAAAGGGTTTTTAATGCTGGGAGGTGCTACGGATCTCGAAAAAAACAAAGCCGGCTGGTACGCGGGCGACCTTAGTGGAATTCTTGCCAAGAACAGGCCTTTCTGGTTTCAGACATTTTATAAACCCGGAGGCCGCATCGCCAAGATCAAAGACTGGAACGAAAAGCTGACCGAAATTGTTGAAAATGCTCCCGATTGGGATATAGGGTACATAGTTGGAGTGCCTGCATGGTGCCAGATGTGTATGGAAATGATTGTTGAACATTATAAAGTAAAGACCATTCATGACATTTGGCCTAACCTGGGATTTTTTGTTCATGGCGGTGTTGCCTTTGAGCCATATAAAAAAGGATTTGAAAAATTGTTGGGGAAACCTATAGTTTATATTGAGAATTATTTGTCAAGCGAAGGTTTTATAGGGTATAAGGACCATGAAAAGGCAAAAGGAATGAAGCTGATCCTTGATAATAATATATTTATGGAATTCGTTCCATTTAATGACAAGAATTTTGATGGTGATGGAAAAATGATTGACAATCCAGAAGCTTTAATGATCCATGAGGTTGAAGAAGGCCGCGACTATGCCCTGTTGATGAGCACCAATGCAGGCGCATGGCGATACCTGATTGGCGACACGGTAAGATTTGTAGACCTGGAAAAAAATGAGGTAGTGATAACGGGCCGGACAAAACATTTTCTTAGTCTTGTAGGCGAGCACCTGAGTGTTGATAATATGAACAAGGCTATTGAACTGGTGAGTGAGGAATTCAACATTTGCATTCCGGAATTTACTGTGGTTGGATTTCCGCACGAGAATCTTTTTGCTCATAAATGGTATGTTGCCTGCGATGATCAGATAGACTCCGGCCTGCTTGTTAAAAAGATCGATCAGCATCTATGCAGGCTGAATGATGACTATGCGGTGGAAAGAACGAGTGCCCTGAAAGAAGTGTTCCTTGAAAAATTACCTGAAGATGCCTTTATGAAATTTATGGAAAGCAAAGGCAAACTGGGCAGCCAGCACAAGTTTCCAAGAGTAATGAAAGGAAAGATGCTGGAAGACTGGAATAATTTTTTAAAGAACTATGCCTGATTTCAAAAGAAAAACATTTAACCTCTTTGTGAAGGCAAAGAGGTTTTTATTTTTAGCTATAATTTTATGATCGAAACGATCGGAAAAGGAATTACGTTGGGCTTGCTATTGAGCATTGCAGTAGGGCCTGTCCTTTTTTCTGTCATAAAACAAAGCATCAATAATGGAATAAAGGGAGGGCTGGCTTTTGTTCTTGGGGTTTCTTTAAGTGATATTTCGCTGGTGGTTGCAAGTAATTTTTTTACCGAACTTTTTTCCAGCTTCAATACCAACCGCACGGTGATTGGCATAATGGGGAGTACTTTCCTGGTATCGGTTGGCGTTTATTATCTCTATTTTAAAAAAGTAAAAGTAAATGAGCAGGGTACCCAGCTGATCACTTTCAGGAAACGTGATTATGCAAAAATTTTGCTGGCGGGATATTTTATGAATACGCTGAATCCCGCCATTATCATATTCTGGCTGGTGCAGTCAGCTGCTTTTATAGAACACAGCTTCAACCAGAGGATCACCATATTTTCAATTGCCTTATTATTTGTTCTTTCTACAGATATTCTGAAAGTAGTGCTGGCGGGGAAACTCAGGGAGCGGCTTACGATAAAAAACATTGCCCTACTCAACCGGATCAACGGGATCATCCTTATAGGATTTGGTATTGCCCTGATTGCCGGGTTATTATTTTATAGAAGCGGATAAGAACAACCTCGGAGGTTGCCCTTCAACCTCCGAGGTTGCGCCGGGATTATCAATCCGCCTTATTATATTGCAAAAAATGAAATCCAAAAAAGAATCCATATTCCTGAAAGCCTGGCGCATCACCAAACGCATATTGCTCATTCTGTTTATTGCGCAGCTTTTATATATTCTTCTTCTTAAATGGATGGATCCACCGATCACTATCACTCAGTTTCAAAACTGGATAAGTGGAAATGGTCTAATGCGCGATTATGTAGACTATGACGAAATGAGTTATCATATAAAGCTTGCCGTTATTGCTTCTGAAGATCAGAAGTTTCCAGACCATGGGGGATTTGACTGGAAAAGCATCAGGAAGGCTGCTAAATACAATGCAAAAAAACCCGGAAGGTCGGTAAGGGGCGGAAGTACCATTAGTCAGCAGGTGGCCAAAAATGTTTTTCTCTGGCAGGGAAAAAGCTTTATCCGGAAAGGCCTTGAGGCTTATTTTACAAAGATGATTGAATGGATATGGGGAAAAGAAAGGATCCTGGAAGTTTATCTCAACGTAATAGAAATGGGCAAAGGGGTATTTGGGGTGGAAGCCGCAGCGCAAAAATATTTTAAAAAAACAGCGAAGGAATTATCCCGCAAAGAAGCGGCCATGATCGCCGCAGGTTTACCTAATCCTAAAGTATATACCTTACGGCCTGCACACCGGTATATCCTGCCACGCAGTCAGCAGATACTAAGACAAATGAATTACCTGGAAAAGGATCCTGATATCAGGGAGGTCATTCATTTAAAAGCAAAAAGTATGCGCTGACAAAAGATGCGTCAATTGACATTGGCGAATGGCTCCATCCGGTATTATTTTATGGTCAGTTGCCCGTCTGTTATTTGGATGGCTGATTGCAGCCTTTCCTTATCAGTTCCCTGTATCATGGCCCAGGGTACAGGATTGTTGATAAGAATATCCCTGTACATTTTAACGAGTTTTTTTCTGAATGCATGATCTGGATATTCACGGAGTTCATCCTTTTCCCAGGTGAGGTCTGCATCACACAATAAATAAAGGTCATAGTGTTTAATGGCGATCTGTTTCAGGATCCATGTGTGGCATTGTGCAAAGGCCACTTCGCACCATACCTTCATTACATACATATCCGTATCAATAAAGTATAAGCCGTTTTCAGCTTTTGTCATCATTAATTCTTCGAGGTCGAGTTGTCCTTTTGCTATATTCAAAAGGTCGTGGAAGGTGTAATTCCGTTTGATCTCACTGAGATAGGTACGCGCAAATTCCGGACACCATACCGTATTGTAATGTTCCGCAAGCTGTGCGCACAGTGTACTCTTTCCGGTTGATTCAGGGCCTATGACTACAATTTTCTTCATCGGCAGCATTAGATATTTTGGACAGCTTTCTTTTTCCATTCACTTAAACCAAGGAAAGCAAGCACCAGTAATATGGCATAATAAATACTGGTTACCTTAAGATCTTTAATAAAGTATAATGGAACAGATGCTATGTTGGTAGCTATCCACCAGTACCAGCTTTCAACTTTTTTCTGTGCCATAAGCCACATGCCCGTGAATGCGGTTGCGGATGCAAAGGCATCTGCCCATGGTATTACCCCTGGATAAAAATAACGTTTAAGATAGGTTAGTACCAGGAAGATAAGCAGGTATAGAACCGTGAAAAATGTCAACTGCATCCTCCATTGTTTCCTGCTGGAAAAACTAATATGGATCACAGGTTTGTGTTGCACGTCTTTTCTGGCCCACAGAAACCAGCCATATAAACTCACCAGGGTATAATATAAATTTACAGCCGACTCACCTATCAGGTCGTACTTAAAACTGAGATAGGTATAAAAGCAGGTATTGATCAACCCAACAGGGTAAACGAGGATATTTTCTTTTTTTGAAAACCAAACGGAAACGATTCCCGCAATTGCTGCTATGTATTCAAGTATTTTATCTTCAGGCATCTGTTGTAAAAGTAGTGCTGACGAGAATTAGAAAGCCAATGGCTATAAGCTGGCGGCTTCGGGATATTAGAAATGGATTCGCTCTACATGGCTTTATATCCTTCAATATGGTACTGACCATTTCTCTCACTCAGCACCTCCGTTCATCCACCCAATACATGCTATAGTGCAGTATAGCTTCTTCCTGGTTTCAGGTACACGGGGCCATTTTTAGTTAAAAAACGCGTGGGCATTTGTCCGCGCCCTCCACCAGGCTGTGGACCCCACACTATGAAATGAAGATGTGGCGTGGCAGAATAACCCGTACTTCCGCTGCGTGCAATTAACTGTCCCTGTTTTACCGTATCTCCTACATTCACCAATGCGCCATTGTATTGGAGATGCCCATAGTATGCCTGTGACCCATCGATATGCCTGATCACGATCTGGTTGGCCTTTCTCAAATATTTTTTATGGATACCGCCTTTTTTAAAACTTTCTTCAATTCTCACAACAACGCCTTCCCTTGCTGCTGTGATGGCCGAACCTTTTTTCATTTTAAAATCAAGTGCCATACGGCCCTTATGTGAAAAGCGGGATTTATACCCCTGCAATAATAAATGCTTTTCACCCCTGGGATAGGGTAAAGCATAGATAAAACTATTGTCCTCCTCGTTGGAAGTGCCTGTGAACTGGTGCTGCACTCCACACGATGTCAGAGAAAAAAGAAGAAAGAAATAAAATAATGGTTTCATAAAACAGGACAAAAAAACATCCCGCCTCATGCGGGATGTTTTGGTTATAGGTCAAATTTAATGAAAAGAAGAGGCATAGAAATCCCAAAATAAGCAATAGGCCTCCTGATATT
Organism: uncultured bacterium; assembly: GCA_966210755.1. Lineage (GTDB taxonomy): Bacteria > Bacteroidota > Bacteroidia > Chitinophagales > Chitinophagaceae > Flavisolibacter. The sequence continues at coordinate 4,157 of CBIHLW010000009.1, read as the reverse complement.
AAGTCACTATCTCTGCTATGCCAGCTAAAAAAGTATTTAGACATGGATAATCAAAGACCGGATAATCCCATTTCAAAACATTTATGAGGTCCTTTTCCGGGAAGAAAAAAGTAATGAACGATACTTAGGCGCAAAAAAAATCCCGCCAGGCGGGACAAAAATTTTATTTGGATGAATTTATTCTGCTTCGGCTACTACTTCTTTTACTTCAGGGATCATTCTTTTCATCATGCCTTCGATCCCTGCCTTTAAAGTGATCATTGATGAAGGACAGCCGCTGCAGCTTCCCTGCAACATCAGGTTTACCACGCCTTCATCGTAGCTTTTAAACTGAATAGCACCACCATCCATTTCAACTGCAGGTCGAACATAATTATCGAGTAATTCCTTAATGCGCTTCACTACATCACTATCATCGGCGTGAACATCATTACTGCTTTCCACCTTGCGAATGGCCACCTCTTCTTCATTGATGACGGCCTTGCCTTCCTCCAGGTATTCCTTAAGAAATTCCCGGATGGCAGGGATCACATCATTCCAGTCCGTATCAGAAGTTTTGGTGAGCGTAACAAAATTTGAAGCAATGAAAACGGCCTTGATGAAAGGAAAGCCAAAAAGTTCAACAGCCAGTGGAGAAGGCTTAGCGCTTTCCACATCAGGAAAATCAATGCTTTTCCCCGGATACAAAAGTTTGTTGGCCACAAACTTCATGGTTTCCGGATTAGGTGTCATTTCAGTATATATGCTGATGATGGGATTGCCTGTCTTGATCATATTCGCAATTTGAAATGCAAATTTAAGCATTGTAACCCTCAATTTCCTTACACAATAAGGAAACAAAGGGTTAAAGATTGAGCTAAAGTCTGATTAAGAAAAGAATTCATATGTTTAAAGCGGGTCATTGTTTTTTGTATTTAAGGGATTTTACTGCTTTTTACCCTGTTTTTGTAAGTAAAAATCCTTAAGGCAATTAGTATTTTTCGCAAAGCGGATTATCTTTGTACTTCCAATCCACGGAAAGCCGATCAACGTACCGTTATGAAAATAATCCACCGTATTGCAATTGCAATACCCCTGTGTTCAATGCCCGGCAGGGCTTCTATACTACTTACCGGAATCTTGTTCCTTGGCTTGTCTAAGTTTACTTCTGCACAGTCTATAACAGGGATCATCACAGACTATAACGGATATTGGAAAACTACAACAGCAGCTCCTAATTCAAATAAGCCCGATAAAAGTCATAACCTTTTAGCTTTTTCTTATAATGGTGCCCAATATTCAACCGGTGTTAACGATGAATTGTTAACTGCCAGAGGGGAAAGTTATGTAGCAGGTGATTTCTGGGCTTTGCCTGTAAACCAGATCACGGGAACGCTCAATTCAAATACAAAGGCAGGTTTTGGAGCCTTGTATGATGGTGTAAATAATGGAGCCAGTGTAGAGCCGCCTGCATACGGTGTATCTATGTATCTTACCGATGGCATCAAGGGGCTTGATATTGGCACCTGCATTGCCAACCTTCCCGCCGGAGCCATGACCTTTATTCTTTCCAACATTCAACCTTTTAGTATTGGAGACGGCATACCCGATATTGTTGTTACCCAGATTGCGGATCCTTCGGGATCCTACGACCGGTATGAATTTACAGATGTAAATGGAGTCCGTGTCGGCAATTTTAAAGACATAGTGTTTACAAATATTTCTCCGGTTGCCACCTGGACTGCTGATTTTTATGAAGCCAAAGTGAATCCCCTTGAATTATTGAATGGGTTTACACAAACAGACAGGCCAATGCGACTTTGGGCAGCTGATCTTTCTGAATTTGGCATCACAGCAGGAAATTATAACCAGGTAAGAAATTTCAAGATCAATCTTTCGGGACAAAGTGATGTAGCCTTTGTAGCTTATAATAACAGGAGCGTTAGTTTTCAAAATGCACTACCGGTTCAATACAGTTATTTTAAAGGAAATATGCAAAATGGCCAGGTGCAGCTCAGCTGGCAGACAGTAAGCGAACAAAATGCTTCTCATTATTTAATAGAAAGGAGTACTGATGGCAGTAATTTTATTGCCATAGGTAAGGCTAATGCCTATAATAGTGCAATAGCCGTAAGCAATTATTCTTTCTGGGATAACGCTCCGGTTAAAGGCCTGGCTTATTACAGGTTAAAACAATTTGACCTTGATAATTCATATACCAATAGCAGTACAGTTATTAAGATCAACCATTCTGTTTCAAATAATTTTCAGTTGCAGGTGTATCCAAATCCGGCAACAGAAAAAATATGGATCGGACATGTGAAAACAACGGGCGCTGAACTGTTTACTTTATATAATTCATCAGGCATCAGGATGAAGCAACAAACAGCAATGAAAGGCGTTTCGCAAACCAGAATGGACCTGGGTACGCTGGTTCCGGGAATTTATTACCTGGTTATGCAGAATGGCGACAACAGATCTTCATTGAGCTTTGCCATAAATTAAAAACTGTATTTACAACCTATCGTTGTGTAAAACATGGAGCGTCCCGTTTCTGATAGCTCTGGTCTGGTTTCCGACAATACCAGATTTTGAGGAATGACATAGGACGGAGTAACCATCGCCATCCATTTACCACGGGCATAAATAAGCGGAATTGAAAATTCGTAGGCCAGGATATTGAATTTTTTTACATTTTCAGTTACCTCTTCTGATGTGCCCGGAAATAACAGGAAACCCGTTTTCTGTTTATAGTAGGTATTGGTAAAATGCTGAGTACCGGCATAAATATAAAAGGAAGGATCAATAACCAGTACGCTGTTGTTGCCTGCTTCCCTGCGAATGAGATGGTCTAACCCGAATGTTGCACCCAGGTCTATTTTATCGCTCAATTTTATATCGCCACCTGCCGTGACATTCACAATTTTATTCAGAAAGGAAAAATTTAAAGAACCCTGTGCCTTCAATGCGGACTGTACCAGCATGCTGGATTCTTTATAAAAAGGTTTTGTAAAATAAAAATTGGTCATCCACTTATCGGTTACATTCAGATACCCAAAGCTGGCAACGGTTCCTGCATATTCAAATGGCTGCTCCTTATTGTTTACAAACACAGGGGCTGCATTTACATACCATTTTCCGTTCATCCATATTTCCGCCATTGGAAAGAACCCGGTGCTACGCAGGCTGTCTGTTCTTCCATAATAATTCAGGTTTGAATTATAATTCAATCCCAGCTTAAATTGAATTTGCTTTGAACTGTCTGTCTGACCAGACACAGGCTGTAATAAGACTAAAAAAACAAGGGTACAAATTAAAAACTGTTTCATATGATCAGGGTTGGGTAAAAACCATCCACCATGGAAAACGGTGGATGGCTGTAACAATGGTTATTTTATTGCTTCGATGCTTTCACATTTGAATTGCTTTTCAATTCTCCTTCAACACTGCCTTCAACCTTTGTTTTACCGATCTTTTCTTTTGAAGTTTTTACATCAGCTTTCAATTCATCTTTGATTTCTTTAGATTTTTGTACTGCTGCCTGTTTTTTTGCTTCTGCTTTGTCTTTAACTTTTGTGGCTGTAGTTTCTGTTCTGTCAACTGCAGATTTGCCATTTACATTTACATCCACCTCACTGCGTGCATCAGTTGTTGAACCAAACAAAGCTGAATTTTCATTTGCATTTGCTTTGGCCTTTCCGGATGCATGTAATTCTGCATTTGCACCTGCATTAAGATCAGCATTTTGTTTTGCCTTGTTCTTTACATCTGTTGCAAGCTTAGCGCTTTTGTTTAGTGATGCATTTGTTGCATTCTTCGCTGATGTTGTAAGCTCCGCGGTTTTTGTAGCTGATAAGGATACGGCGCTTCTTGTTGTTGCTGTTGCTCTTGCAGCAGCTTTAGTTGCAGCCTGCGTGCTGGCGGTAATCTTTGTTGCTGCTTTCGTACTGCTGGTAACCCCTAAACCTGCCTGTGAATAAGAAAATGTTGCGGCCAGGGTTGATGCTGCGAGGAGCATGATTGCTTTACTTGTTTTCATAAGTTAAAAGTGTTTTTTAAGGTTTCGTTAGCAATAGATAGAGAATTAAAAAGAAAGTTTAAAATGGATTGAAATTTTTTCATGAAAAGCCCAGCTAACTGATCAGTGCGGATGCCTGATATAATAATTTTTTATTGAA
>CBIHLW010000008.1:0-18721 GCA_966210755.1 uncultured bacterium | reverse complement strand
TGAGCGCTGATGGCTATCCTCTTGCTAAGATGATGGCGGGACCCTTATTGCCATCTTAATGGTGTAATGTATTAATCAATTTAGAAATTTTTGTTTCAGTTCAGCTGATGGCATCATGCATTCATCTTTTTTTCCAAACCATTTATAGCGGTTCCTTGCAATGAGATCATACACAGCATTGCGTAAAAAAGCGGGCATGATCCAGAACAACTGTGTCCATTTCCAGTACCATGGAAATTTGCCGGCAACTTTCAATGCAGCAGTAGAACTTTTATAAATCTTACCATTCTCAATCAGGATAAATGAATCGAAGTTTTGTTTTGATAATTGAAATTGCGCCAGCATTTTTTGTCCTGCTTCGGACTGCAGTGCCGCAAACCTGAAAATATTTTTCTTATCCTGCCTGATAGCAAAGTTCACCATGCCATTGCAGAAATTGCAAACGCCGTCAAACAGGATGATGGGAGGAGTCATGGTACATAGTTCTTAGTTCAAAGTTCAAAGTCGGGTCGTTTACAGAATTTCGAGTCTATTATTTTACAAGTCAGGTAACCGAAGGATCCTTCATTCTGCAGTTCACTGACTTTGAACTTTGAACTCTGAACTCTTACTGCAAATTATGAAACACCTTCTGCACATCTTCGTCCTGTTCCAGTTTGTCAACCAGTTTCAGAACATCCTGGGCCTGTTCCTCTGATAATTCAACGGTGGTAGTGGGAATCCATTCAACTTCCGCGCTGAGTGTAGGCAATCCTTTTTCCTCTAGTGCTTTTTGCATGCTGCCAAAATCTGAAAAGGCGCATCTTAGTACCAATACTTCTTCGCCGTTCTCGCCTGTACTTTCGCCCATTTCTTCCAATCCATGATCGATCAGTTCAAATTCCAGTTCTTCCGTATTCATGCCTTCCGGCTTTAATTTGAAAACACCCATTTTTTTAAACTGAAAACTGACGCTTCCACTATTACCCAGTGTTCCATCCCCTTTATTAAAAATTGATTTCACATTGGCCACCGTCCGCACATGGTTATCGGTTGCTGTTTCTACCAGGATTGCAACACCATGAGGACCATACCCTTCATAAAGGATCTCCTCATAATTTTCCATTTCTTTACCCTGTGCCCTCTTAATGGCTGCTTCCACACGGTCCTTGGGCATGTTTACTGCTTTTGCATTCTGCATGCAGCGGCGAAGCGCCGGGTTGGTATTAGGATCAGGCCCGCCTGCTTTTACGGCAATGGCGATCTCTTTTCCAACGCGGGTAAATTGTTTTGCCATCCGGTCCCACCGGGCAAACATGGTAGATTTTCTTACTTCAAATATGCGACCCATAGAATAGTTTGTAGTTCAAAGTTCAAAGTCCATAGTCAGGAGTCTGGAGTCAATAGTCGGTCAGTATCATCCAATGCTCTCGTTTTTTCTCTTTCTCTTTCTCCCCTTATGGGCGCAAATGTAATAATATCAAAAACAAAAAAGCCGCTATTGAAGCGGCTTTGTATTTGTTTTAAAACTTATTATTTATTTTCCATTGGATTCGCAGGTTCGCCGTCATGTAAAGGTTCGGGCCTTCCTAATTTACTGGCATAAAGGATAAGGTGAATAACTGCAAATATGATGGAGATATACAACAGGGTTCTGTCTTCTTCAAATCCTACCACATATTGATGAAGAAAACCTGCCACTACCAGCAATAAGGCCAGTACTATTCCTGTGATCCTGGCTATTTTCATCCCTTTGCGTTGTACGGTTCCATTGCCAAGGTGACTGTTCTTTGCACCATAAACGAGGTAAATATCAAGACCGATCAGCATCCATAATAATAGCCTGATCCAGGTATCCATTGGCAGGAACACCATCATGAACAAACAGGTGATAATACCAAGTATGGGAACCAGCGGAACCAGAGGGGTTTTAAATGCACGAGGCAACTCAGGCATTTTTTTCCGCATCACCCAGATTCCCAGGCAAACCAGGATAAAGGCAAATAAAGTTCCTATGCTGGTCATTTCACCAACCACTCTTGCAGGTACAAATGCAGCAAAAAGACTTACAAATAACATGAAGAACAGGTTGTTCTTTGCGGGTGTTTGAGTTTTAGGATTCACACTTGAAAAAATTCTTGGAATGAGGCCGTCCTTACTCATGCTGAAGAACACACGGCTTTGTCCCATCAGCATCACAAGGATCACGGATGCATAACCACCAAGAATAGCTACAATGATGGCACGGTTTAACCATGGATAATCCGGTTCCACCACACCTGCAGCATTGGCTTCACCCATCTGGTTGATGGCTACCGCCACCGGTGCAATTCCATCTTTACCTGAAAAGCTGGTGTAAGGTGTAACGCCGGTCATGACATGAGCGAAAAGAATATAAAGAACTGTACATATAGCCAGAGATCCCAGGATGCCCCAGGGCATATCTTTTTTTGGATTCTTTGCTTCCTGTGCCGCAGTACTCACCGCATCAAAACCTATATAAGCAAAGAATACAATGGCTGCCGCTCTTATCACTCCGCTAAAACCGTAATCGCCAAACGTGCCGGTATTGTCAGGTATATAAGGCGTATAATTATCATTATTGATATAACTCCATCCTAAAATAATGAACACCAGTACAACGGATACTTTTAAGGCTACAATTATAGCATTTACAAATGCACTTTCCCTTGTTCCTTTTATCAACAGTAAACTCATCAGAACTATAATGAATACAGCAGGCAGATTAATGATACCACCATCCCAGGGTCCTAGTGTGAGTGCTTCCGGCAGGTGTATTCCAAAATCGGCAAGAAATATAATCAGGTAACGGCTCCAGCTGATTCCAACGGTAGCGGCACCAACTGCATATTCAAGAACAAGGTCCCATCCAATGATCCAAGCAATGAATTCACCCATGGTAGCATAGCTATAAGTATAGGCACTGCCTGCAACCGGGATCATGGAGGCAAATTCGGCATAACATAAACCTGCAAATAAGCAACCCATGGCAGCAACAACAAAAGAAATGGTAATGGCCGGACCTGCGTGGTTGGCAGCAGCCATACCGGTAATGGAAAACAAGCCTGCACCTATGATAGCTCCAATTCCAAGTGCAATTAAACCCCATGCCCCCAGGGTTCTTTTTAAAGTATGGCTACCCGTTTCCTGCGCTTCCTGCATTAAAACAGCCATGGGCTTTCTGACAAATAAACTCATAGTGATAGTTTAAACAATGATGGTTTGGTTTTCAAATATCTCTCAAAAAAAATAAATATTAATTCCGTGTTTTTGTCCCGGACACTGCAATATAGTAAAATGGTATCCCTGCCAGCACTATTCCCAACCCCCATAATGAATATGTGGGAGATGCATCTACAAGAAAAATGCAGAAGGCCAGGGCAATAATAATATAGATTACAGGAAGCACAGGATACCCAAATGCTTTGTATGGTCTTTCCACACCGGGTCTTTTTTTACGAAGAATGAAGATGCCTATTATGGTAAGTACATAAAATATCACTACTACAAAAGAGATCATGGTAAGCAGTTCACCATAACTTCCGCTAAGGCAAAGAATTGAAGCCACAAAACATTGTATCCAGAGTCCATAGGCAGGAACAGCGTGTTTATTCAGTTCTGCCGTTTTTTTGAAGAACAATCCATCTTTGGCCATTGCATAATAAACCCTCGCACCAGCCAGTATCAATCCATTATTGCAACCAAAAGTGGATATCATGATCATTACGGCAATCAGGTTTGTGCCCATATTGCCAAAGATCTCAGTAGATGCTGTTACAGCTACCCGATCATTTTCCGCATGCGCAATCTCATTAAGTGGAAGTACATATATGTACATCAGGTTGGCGGCAACATAAATAAGGGTCACGATCAGGGTGCCAAGAAATAAGCTTAATCCAATATTTCGTTTCGGATTTTTGATCTCACCCGCAATAAAGGTTACGTTGTTCCATGCATCGCTACTGAAAATAGAACCCGTCATAGCTGCTGCAATACCTCCGGCAAGTACCAGTCCCGAGATCTGTTCCCATCCTCCCCCTTCAGTGGCCTTAGCAGCATTGAAACCAGTTGACCAGTTCTCATCCCAATAATTATTTTTTACAAGCAGGAATCCAAAAATGATCAGGGCAAATAAGGCTATCAGTTTTGTAGAAGTAAAAGTAGTTTGAATGATCTTGCCACCCTTCACTCCCCTGGTATTTGAAAATGTTAGAAGTATAATAGTGACAATAGCCAGTAACTGGGCAGCCGAAACATCAAGCGGACCTACTGTAAATAGTATATTGTCTTCGCCTACTCCCGGTATCAGGTAAGAAGTGAACTTGCTGAAAGCAACAGCTACAGCTGCAATGGTGGCAGTTTGGATCACCAGGAGAAGACTCCATCCGTAAAGAAATCCTGCAAGCGGGTTATAGGCTTCTTTCAGGTAAATGTATTGTCCACCTGCTTTTGGATACATGCTGCTCAATTCGCCATAACTTAAGGCTGCCGTGATGGTCATAAACCCTGTTATCAACCATACCGCAATGAGCCAGCCCGCACTGCCTACATTCCTGGTAATGTCCGAGCTCACAATAAAAATTCCGGAGCCGATCATGGAGCCAGCCACGATCATGGTAGCATCAAAAAGACCAAGCGATTGCCTGAAAGACTGTTGTTCTGCCATGTTTATGTTTTAAGGGAACGTTTTTAATTCAACCTTATCACTATGTCCACACTTTAATAAAGCAGGTAAAATAAAACAATAATTTAAAACGAAGCACATAAAACTGTGATGTGCGGTGAGTGTCCTTCACGTCCGTATGCCCCGCTCTCCGCACTCCGCGCTGCACTCTTGTTTTGCATGCTGGTTATTTTTTCCGATTTTCGGCCAACTTTCATTAAAGCTGATATATGAGTAAAGGCAACAAGCTAACTTTCTGGATCCTCGTTTCCATGGTTCTCGGAATCCTCGTGGGTTATATTTATAATCAATATGGCACCGGAAGTAAAATCACTTACACCCCAACAAGGGACTATGTTGGTTACGATACATTAAATGTAAATTTTGCAGGTAATCCAATACAGCAGCGCATATTTATTGTTAAGGATTCCACTGAATTTAAAAGTGTGCGTGACAGTATAGGCAGTGCTGCGTGGATGGCTGTTTCCAATACCAGTACCAATTTTAATCTGGAAGGAGATGGTAGAATTGAGAATACTCCAACTGTAAGGCACGGAAGTGCCACGATCACTTCAATTAAAAGTGCGGCAGATATTTTAAAGCTGCTTAGTACCATATTTATAAGGCTGGTTCAAATGATCATTGCTCCTTTGGTTTTTACAACCCTGGTGGTTGGTATTGCCAAACTGGGTGATCTGAAAACGGTAGGAAGGGTAGGTGGCAAAGCCATCCTCTGGTTTGTTTCAGCCTCTCTTATTTCACTGTTGATTGGCCTGGTGCTGGTAAATTATTTCAGACCCGGCGAATACATCGACCTCTCTCAAAGAGATGTGGAGGGATTGGGCGACCTGTTATCGAAGAAACAAAGCTTCTCCATCCAGAACTTTGTGGAGCATGTAATACCAAAAAGCTTTATAGAGGCAATGGCTACCAATGAGATCCTGCAACTTGTAGTATTCTCTGTTTTCTTCGGTGTGGCTGCAGCTTCTATTGGCGAATATACCAAACCATTGATCAAAGGCCTGGAAGTGGCATCGCACGTTATTTTGAAAATGGTAAATTATGTAATGAATTTTGCTCCGGTTGGTGTGTTTGGAGCACTGGCGGCAGTGGTAGCTGCGAAAGGACTGGGCATTTTTGATTTCTATATAAAATATTTTCTTTTCTTCCTCATCGGCATTGGTATTCTCTGGGTAATCCTTTTATCAGTAGGATACGCCATTTTAAAAGGCCGGATGAAAGAATTATTAAGAAGGATTGGCAGCCCTCTGCTCATTGCTTTCAGTACCACAAGCAGTGAAGCCGTGTTTCCCAAATTAACTGAAGAGCTGGAAAGATTTGGTTGCCGCGACCGCATTGTTGCCTTTGTATTACCGTTGGGATATTCCTTTAACCTTGATGGCAGTATGATGTATATGACATTTGCGAGTCTCGCTATTGCACAGGCATATGGTATTGACCTTCCACTGGCCACCCAGCTTACCATGTTGCTCGTGCTGATGCTCACCAGTAAAGGAATTGCAGGTGTGCCCCGTGCATCGTTAGTGGTGGTATTGGCCACCTGCGCCATGTTTGATATCCCGCCGGAAGGTGTGGCACTGATCTTACCCATTGACCACTTCTGCGATATGTTCAGAACAGCAACCAATGTAATTGGAAATGCACTGGCTACCAGTGTGGTGAGTAAATGGGAAGGAGAGTTGGGAGAATAAAGCTATTGGCCATTGGCAAATGTTCAATGCCATTAACAAAACTATTAAGTGAACGACATTTTACAAATAACTTTCCTCGAGGGTGGTTTCATCCACAACTTCATTGAGTGGATCATCAATTACGGGGGATTGTATCTATTGCTTTTTATAGTGTTTGCGGAGACAGGACTTTTTGTTGGATTTTTTCTTCCGGGCGATGCGTTACTTTTTACTGCCGGCATTTACCTGGACAGCCTTACCGATGAATTCTTCGGATTTCATTACATGTTCATCATTTTACTGGTAATATTTGCATCTATACTGGGCAACCTGGTTGGATACTGGTTTGGAAAAAAAACAGGTCCATTGTTTTATGAAAGAAAGGAAACCTGGCTTTTTAAAAAGAAACACCTGGTGAAGGCAACTGAATTTTACAACCAGTACGGTAAGGCTACTATCTTCCTGGCCAAGTTCCTTCCTATCATCCGCACATTTGCACCTATAGTGGCAGGTATTGTAAAAATGAACCGGTCAACCTTTATATTGTATAATATTCTGGGCAGTCTTGCCTGGGTATGCAGTATGATGCTGGGCGGTTATTATCTTCAAAGCTGGATGGAAAGTGAGTTTGGCTTCAATCTGAAAGATTATATAGAGCCCATAACGCTCATCATCATCCTGGTAACCACGCTGCCGGTGATCTGGAAATTATTTTTTGCAAAGAAAAAAGTAGTGCCTGTTGAAAAAATTATTGATGATGTAAAGATCAATTAATACAACTGCATGGTAGTGTCTTCATCTTCTCCCAAAAACAAAAATGGAATTTTTAATGTGGCCGTGATCGTTGCGGCGCTTGGATATTTTGTAGATATCTATGATCTGCTGTTATTCACCATTGTAAGGGAACCCAGTCTTGCCGCAATTGGAGTGAATATGAAAGATTCGAAAGAAGTGATCGCTGCCAGTACCATGGTGATCAACTGGCAAATGATCGGACTTTTAATCGGTGGTATTGTATGGGGCATTATGGGAGATAAAAGAGGCAGGTTAAGTGTACTTTTTGGATCCATCCTTTTGTATTCCGTGGCTAATTTTCTCACTGCTTATGTTACTACCATAGAACACTATGCCTATGCCAGGTTTGCTGCAGGTATTGGACTAGCCGGTGAACTTGGTGCAGGTATCACACTGGTGAGCGAATTGCTTCCCAGATCTAAAAGAGGGATCGGTACTTCCCTGGTGGCAGGCATTGGTTTATTTGGAGCCGTGGTGGCCTATTTTACCTATGAGTACACGCAGGACTGGAGACTTTGTTATAAGATCGGCGGTGTACTGGGTATCGCACTTTTATTGCTAAGGATTGGAGTAGCGGAAAGCGGTATGTATAAACAGGTAAAGAACCTGGGGGTTAGCAGAGGAAATATATTTATGTTCTTCACCAGTGCCAGGCGGTTCAGGAAATATTGGCTGGCCATCCTGATTGGCTTGCCTACCTGGTATGTGATTGGCATTCTTGTGAACCTGAGTAATCGTTTTGCCGAAGCTTTTTATGGCCCTAATAGTATAGATAGCGGAAAGGCCATTATGTACGCTTATATAGGAATAGCGGTGGGTGATATTCTCATAGGGCTGATCAGCCAGTATTTTAAAAGCAGGAAAAAAGCATTGTATCTTTTTTATGCACTTTGCATTACATCGGGAATCTTGTTTTTCAGTTCCTGGGTAAGCAACGATAACAGGATGTATATTGTTTGTACTGCTTTAGGTTTCAGCACGGGTTTCTGGGCCATATTCGTTACTATGGGCGCCGAGCAATTCGGCACTAATTTAAGAGCAACAGCCGCCACCACCATTCCTAACATGGTACGCGGTGCGCTCCCGCTGATCAACCTGGTGTTCAAGCAGGTTTTTCAGGATAGCTGGAAATGGGGGCTGGTGAAAAGCGGCATCGTAACGGGAATAATTGTAATGGTAATAGCTTTGGTATCGGTTTACTTTACCGAGGAAACATTCCATAAAGACCTGGATTATACAGAAGAATAATAATCGCAACATGATCAGTGAAAAATCAAACAGCATATTTAACAGGAGTATTGAAGATTATCATTTACATGATGATGTGAATGCGCCTGTTCATAATCCATTCGACAAGGGAAGCTTTGAGTATTTACTGTATTCGAAAAACTGGATCGATACCGTTCAATGGCATCTGGAAGATATCATCCGGAACCCTCACATTGATCCGGTGGAAGCGTTGAAGTTGAAAAGAAGGATAGACCAGTCCAACCAGGAAAGGACCGATATGGTTGAATTCATCGACAGCTTTTTTCTTCAGAAGTATAAGTATGTAAAAGTGCTCGATACAGCCACCATCAATACGGAAAGCCCTGCATGGGCTATTGACCGCCTTTCTATTCTTGCTTTAAAGATCTTCCATATGCAACTGGAAGCTACCCGCAGCGATGCAGGGGAGGAGCATAAAAGGTCAGCTACAGAAAAACTGGATGTTCTCTTATTGCAGCAAAAAGATCTTTCCATGGCCATAGACCAGCTGGTAGATGATATAGAACACGGCCGCAAATACATGAAGGTGTATAAACAAATGAAAATGTATAATGATGAAAGCCTGAACCCGGTACTCTATACCCAAAAAAAATAAATGAACAAAACAGCGTTGAAACATTTCCTGGTATTCCGGTTTTCTTCCCTTGGCGATATTGCCATGACAGTTCCGGTCATCAGGCTATTACTTCAACAACATACCGGCATCAGGATTACAATGGTTTCAAATGATTTTGTAAGGCCATTATTTAAAGGTATCGACAGGCTGGAATTTTATGCAGTTGATAAAAAAGGGAAACACCGTGGCATAAAGGGCATGTATCGTTTGTTCAAAGAATTAGAAACGGCCGGACATGTTGATGGTGTGGCTGACCTGCATGATGTGCTCAGAACTAAATTGTTGAGAACTTTTTTTTATCTAAAGGGGAACCGGGTGGCTGTAATAGATAAAGGGAGAAAAGAAAAAAAAGAATTGACGCGCAAAAAAAACAAAAAGCTTCATCCGTTAAAATCAAATTTCCTTCGCTATGCCGGGGTGTTCTCCAATTTGGGATATCCCATCAAATTAAATGCGCAAAACGCTACAATAAAACTTGCTGTACCAGGAGAACTTGCCCGGTTAAAAGATCTTGGACATGTACTCATTGGCATAGCGCCCTTTGCCCTGCACAAGGAGAAAACCTATCCTGCTGAGAAAATGAAACAGCTGATCAGACTACTGTCCAAAAACAGTAAACTGAAATTGTTTTTGATAGGAGGCAGGGATGATGCTGAAGAACTGGAAACATGGCTTCCCGGTGCTGATGGAGTGGTTTCATGGGCTGGTAAAATGGACTTTCAAAAAGAATTGAATTATATCTCGTCACTTGATCTCATGGTAAGTATGGATTCAGCAAACATGCATCTTGCTTCCATGTTTGGTGTGCCCGTGGTTTCAATTTGGGGAGGCACTCATCCATACCTTGGATTTTATGGATGGGGACAATCGCCCCTCAATGCGGTACAGGTGGATCTGGAATGCAGGCCATCCTCTGTTTTTGGAAATAAGCCCTGTCACAATGATCTTGCCTGCATGAACATGATATCACCTATTGTGATCTTTGAAAAAATTATCCGGCAACTGAATCTGGAACATTATGAAATTTCTCGTAATTAGAACAGGCGATATTGGAGACATTGTACTTTCAACCCCTATTATGAGGTGTATAAAAAAACAATTGCCTCTTGCAGAAGTGCACTTTCTGCTGAACAGCAGGTTTCGCTTGTTGCTGGAACAAAATCCATACGTTGATAAAGTTCACTCTTTTACAGAAAGTGAAACTATTGGGGAAGAACTGAGGTCTGAAAATTTTGACATCGTCATTGACCTGCAGGATGACAGGTTTTCCAGGCGTATAATCAGAGAACTCGGTGTAACCGCAAAGTCATACGATAGGCTTGCGTTCAAAAAAGCGCTTTATACCAGATTTAAGGTGAATACCATGCCATCGTTGCATGTGGTTGACCGTTATTTGAAAACCGTTGAATCGTTGCAGGTAAAAGATGATGGCGAAGGACTGGATTATTTCATACCATCAAGAGATGAAGTAGTGGAGAAGGACATACCAGCCTCCCATCATCTTGGATATATAGCATTGGTAATTGGCGGGTCTAAGTTCAATAAGAAAATGCCGGTAGAAAAACTAAAAGAAATCTGCCTGGCTATAGATCATCCTATCATTTTACTTGGTGCCAATGAAGATTTCAATGAAGGATATCAGGTGAGCAGTATCGATCCCGTTAAGATCTATAATGCCTGCGGAAAATTCAACCTGAATGAAAGCGCTGACCTTTTAAAAAAATCCCGACTGGTGATCAGCCACGATACAGGGCTCATGCATATAGCCGCTGCTTTTAAAAAGCCCATCATCAGTGTGTGGGGGAGTACGGTGCCCTCTTTTGGTATGGTGCCCTATTATGGAAAGCGTTTTCAGAACAGGGTTTCTTCAGAAATGATCCAGGTAAAAAATTTATGGTGCAGGCCCTGTTCTGAAAGAGGATTGGATCATTGTCCGCAGGGACATTTTAAATGCATGAAAAAGATCTCCGTTCCGGCTGTTGTGGAACAAGTAAAAGCGCTACTGAAAGCAGATCAGAATTCAAATTCCTTTACTGAAGGATGATGAAGCATTTTTTTACTGAAATCATTATGGTGTTTCTCCGGTCCGCGTACATGCCAGGTGCCAATAATAAAGTCGCCCTTTTTAGTTCTTTTCACCCGTTTGAATATCAAACCACTCTGTCTGAGCATATTTTCATATTCTTTTAATAGGTCTTCACGGTATTCGCTAACGATGGTATAGGTATGCGACTGGTTAAAATTATCAATAACAGATTCGAGCCTGGTGAATAGTAAAAGCGAAGCCAGCACAATGATGGTGGTGATACCTACCAGTAAATAGGCACCGTTGGCTATGCCCATGCCCAGTGCAGCCACGGCCCAGATAGTTGCGGCGGTTGTAATTCCATTTACCCGGTTATCGGTTTTAAAAATTACACCTGCGCCAAGAAAGCCAATGCCGGTAACAATATTTGAAGCAATGCGGGAGGGACTTACATCATCAAACTGGCTGGAAAAAGTTGTAAATAAAAATGACCCAAGGCAAATGAGTATCATGGTACGGAACCCTGCGGATTTGCTGAAATATTCACGCTCTGCACCGATCAGTCCGCCAACAAGGATCACATACAACAGTCTTAATAACAACTCATCTATTGAAATCATACTCAAATTTATTACACTAAAATAAGGGCATTTTGATGGTCTGATAATTGTACAATCAGTCCGGAACAAAATAAACAATTATGAAAGCTAGTATTTTATTTATTGCGGGCTCCATGGTATTTGGATTATCAGCCTGTAATAATGCTGAAAGCAGGTATATGAACCTGTCAACCGGCGAAGGCGTTGAACTGGAAAAAGATGAGAAAACCGGATTGATGGTGGATGCGGAAACAGGTGAGCCGGTGGAGATTTATGTAGATACCAGGTCGAAAGACACCATCTGGGGATCCACAGGTGAAGTGATCAATGGTTATGTATATAGAACTGATAATGGTGAGTGGGAATTCAAAGAGGAAGATTTTAAAGTGAAAGCCGATGGAGATGAATATAAAATGAAATCAGGCGATGATTACAAAGTAAAACGTGATGATGGTGAATACAAGATCAAAAATGGAGATTATAAAAAGGAAGTGGAGAAGGATGGCGATATAACCATTAAAAATGGGGATACCAAGATCAAGATAGACGGCGAGACCGGTGAGCGTAAGGTAAAGAACGACTAAAAGCCAATGGCCAAAGGCGATAGCCTTTGGCCTCTTTTATGGCGTACCTTCATTCACATTATCATTATCTGCACTGCCCAGGCTATAATCGTTATTTTCCTCATCTTCTGCCCCGCTGTTTTCTGCCCGGTCATCCAGTTCAGATCCGGGAATATCAAGGTCCTTTCCGGATCTTTCGCTTCCGAAGCTGGATTCATTTAATGGTACATTTTCAAAATCAGTGTTATCCATTGCCGCTCTTTCCAGGTTGTCTTCATCCGTGGTAGACATGTAGTCGATCTTTTCAAGTGTTGCCCGTTCCTGCCTGTTCACATCAGCTTCATTACCACTTCGCAGGTCTGCTTCATCATCATCTTCAAAAATGTTGCGTCCTTCTTCATCATCAGATGAAATGGTAGTATCGGATAGCATGCCTGCAGGAGGTGCGTTTACAAATTCCTGACCTGGTATATCCTTTACATCAGGCAGGTCAATATAAGTTTCTTCAGGTTCCATTCTTTCACGGTCGCCCTGGGAATCGGGCAGATCATTTGGCGCTGAAGAATTTTTCTCATGACGGCTGGCACCTCTTTGGTCAGCATCAGACTGGTTGTTGTTTTTTCTATTTTCCATGACCGGTTTATGATCAGTACTTAAAATTCTATGCCCGGATACAAAGCCGGTATCAACATATCCCCATACCGTAGTAATACTGGAAATTTCAGGTAGTACTACGGTTTGTTAAATGCAGTTTATAAAGCATCTTTCCACTTTATTCCACCAAAATATCTGTTATGCCGTCAAAACATTTAATTTCTTTAAATGAAGCACATGAAATGATTTCAAAGTTCAGAAAGATGAAAGAGGTGATCCTCAAAGACAACTTTCTCAACCTGGATATTCTCCCCAATTGCGAAACATTTGAACGAAGTGCATTTGATACCATTCTTGCCAAAGAAGGTTGCACTTCTGTAAGGGCTTACCTGGGAATGGATGCATTGGATCAGGTGAGATTGATCTTTGTTGGCGTTAATGAAAATAATGAGGACCTGATTAATTCAGTGAACACCGCAGATGAGGATGATGACGGGGATATTTTTGAAAACGGGGTGAGGTGTCCAAGTGTTTGCCCTCCGCCTTCACCTATAAATCCATAAATAAGTAATGCCCTTAGAAGTAGTAGTATTGTTAAGTTTTAGCGTTTTGATAGCAGCCGTGATTGCATTCGCTAATTTTTCAAAGATCAGGAGTATATATTACCCCTTTATATATGTGATCTGGCTGGCATCTCTGAATGAGATCATCACTTACATACTCTATAAAAATGGCATGTACAATATTATCAACAGTAATATTTATTGCCTGCTCGAGGCATTGTTGTTATTATGGTTCTTTAAGAACATAGGTTGCTTTCAGTTGTATAAATGGATGGTACATGTACTTGGTATTACCTTTATCATAACCTGGTTTGTTGATAATTTTGTCATCAACCAGTTTGGTAAAGAATATAGTTCATGGTTTATACTCGTATATTCCTTTCCGGTAGTATTGTTAAGTATTAATGCCATTAACAGGTTGTTGATCAGGGAACGGGAGTTACTCCGGAATCCAACTTTTTTAATTTGTATCGGCTTTATTGTTTTCTTTACATACAGGATAGTTGTGGAGGTATTCTGGGTTTATGGACTGGCGGCAAGTCTTACTTTTGCAAGTAAAGTGTATGATATATTATCCATTATCAATCTTCTATGTAATTTAATATATGCACTAGCCATTTTATGGATGCAAAAGAAACAAGCCTTTACACTGCAGTATTGATTGTAAGTGTTGTGATTGGAACCATCATCACTTACTTTATTATCTCTATTGTGCGGCAGCATCGCCGTAGTCTTCAGTTGTATAAGCAAAGCATCCAGACGGAGATCACCACACTGGAGAAGGAAAGGGTGCGCATGGCTGCCGATCTTCATGATGAAGTGGGCCCTGTACTTTCATCGATCAAATTAAGGATCGGCAGTATTGATGTACTCACCGTGGATGATCAGCTTGAGATTGAAAAAACTTCACTTCAGATCGATAACCTGATCAAGCGAATGAGGGAAATTTCATTCGACCTGATGCCAAATTCACTGATCAGGAAAGGTTTGCCTGAAGCTTTAGGTGAATTCATTGACTATTGCTCAAAGAACGGTGATCTTGAAATAAAGTTCAGCTATACGCCCCTCACCATTACCCGGCAGCAATCTATCAATCTTTACCGAATTGTTCAGGAGGTGATCCACAACACCAGAAAGCATGCTAAAGCAAACCGGTTACAGATTGAATTAAAGCAGGAAAAACAATTGATTGTACTGGCTACAAATGATAATGGGGTCGGATTTAATTACCATGATAAGGTGAAGGATGCCGGTGGAATGGGATTGCACAATTTATTAAGCCGTACTGAAATGATGGGAGGGAAAATGTTTATTGATTCAAAAAAAGGAAGAGGAACTACATATATTTTTGAAATACCAACTACATCAAAAGATAAACATGAGTACAATAAGGATAGTTTTAGCTGACGACCACGAGATCTTCAGGGATGGATTCAGGGCCATGTTGAAAAAACAGCCTTCAGTACTGTTGATTGGCGAAGCTTCCAATGGCGAAGAACTGATTGAACTGGCAGGAAAATTAAATCCTGATGTCATTGTTACTGATATTAAAATGCCCAGGCTTGACGGACTGGATGCCACACGGCGTCTTACCGCCGAATTTCCTCATATTGGTATCATTGCCTTATCCATGTTTGATGAAGAAAACCTGATAGTGGACATGCTGGATGCCGGCGCCAAAGGTTATCTGCTGAAAAATGCCCATAAAGATGAGATCATTGAAGCTATAAAATCGGTGAAAGCAGGGCAAACCTATTACTGCGATGGCACCTCATTGAAACTAGCCGAAATGATCGGTAAAAGCAGGCATAGTGTGTTAACCAATCAAAAAAAACCTGATTTTTCTGAAAAAGACCTGGAGGTGATACGTTGCATCTGTACTCAGATGTCCAATAAGGAAATTGCTGCCCGGCTCAATCTCAGCATCCGGACCATTGAAGGCTACCGCGATCGCATACAGGAAAAAATCGGCGCCAGGAACGCTGCCGGAATCGTTGTATATGCTATAAAAAATAAGATCTACCAGTTAAGCTGATCAGATCAACTGCCTTCCTCTTTTTAAAATAGCCGCCAGCGTTTCATTGGAAGGATCTTTTTCACATTGTGATGCTTCCCACCGGTTGTTACGGTTACTAACGGTGATCAACATGGTATGATTCCAGCTCACGGAACGAAAATAAAACAGCTCATGGTGCCCGCCTTGTTTCACCTCAACGCAGATCGCCGGTTTTTGTATCACCATGGAGGCATCATCATATATTTCGGAGCGGTTGCCATTGATTGTATTGCATATGCCCTGCAACAGGAAGATCCGGTTATCAAAAGGATCAGTTATTATCCTTATTTCATTTGGCATGGCAGTAAAGGAAAAAGGGGCACAGATTAAAAACAAACAACACAGAGAGTCAGATCATGATTTCGATTTCGTCGAAACTTGCTATCAATTCCTTACCCGCGTAGATCCGGATGGCATCGTATTTATCGATGCTTTCAATAGGTTCAGAATACAAAACCTCTTTTACAGGTCCATAAATATCCATGGGCTGCACGGGTATCATCAATTGAAGCATATTGTGTTCACAGGGCAATTTTATGAAACAGGGCTTTTGTTTACCGGCCTGTATTTCTCCTAAAATATAAAGGGTACCAAATTGGGCAGAATCAAATTCGTCAAATTCTATCCATACCTCCCATAATCCCGTGTCAATTACAGCTTGGTTTACCATACTGCCAAGTTAAGGCAGTAGCAATATTGAAAAATTACGGTTACTACGTATTTTGATTAGTAATACTACCTGACTTCCGAAGGGCTGCGGAAGTAACCCTGGCGGTTAAAGGAAGAACCTGATCCTGTTCAATTTCTACAGGCCGGTAAACAGCCTTTTACTAGCTGAACGGTTAAGAAACAGGCGAAACAGAAAGACCTGATGCAGGCTGTATTTGGGAGATCCGTTGAAGCAGCTCAATGGACACAGGTCTTTCAGCTGGTAAAACAATATCATTTACCTGGCGTACGGGTAAGATCATTTTTGTTGTACTGCAAATAAATATTTCGTCGGCTGTTTGTAATTCTGAAATATGGATATCCCTTTCTTCAACTTTGAACTGTTGTTTTGAAACCTCCAGTATTTTTTTTCTCGTAATTCCATTAAAAATGTTCCCCGCCGGCGAAATGACCTTTCTTTCTTTTACCATAAAAAAATTAGCCCTTGGGCATTCGGTAAGGAACTCATTATTATGATAAATTACATCATCTGCTTTTTTTTCTTTTAACAGGGGCTGCAGCCAGATCGCCATTAAATAATCAATGGTTTTTACTTCCGGCAGTTGTCTCTGGAATGGCCATGATATCAATTTGATGCCTTTACTGATCTCCTCCGCCATTGGCAGATGAAAGGAATGCGTGCTTAATATAAGATTGGGTTGATCGGGGTGGTAACCATCTGCCGAATAACCGCCGGTAAGTGTAATGCGGATACCGCATTGTGTTTGCTGGTTTTTACTGATCATCAGAAAGATGATCTCTTTTAATTCATCTTTAAACAGGGGAACGTCCAGGTGCATCTTTGAAGCGGAATTATAAAAGCGGTCTAAATGATCATCAAGGTAAACTGGTAATCCATGGTTCACTTTAAGAAAGTCAAATATTCCATAGCCACGCATAATGGCCAGGTCAGTGAATTTTAATGCAGCTTCATCTTCTTTTATGAAGCCATCATTGATAAATACCCATTTATTCATCAGTTTATTTTAAATGTTTTGAAAAGAAATCCAATGTTCTTTGCCATGAAAGTCTGGCTGCAGCTTCATTATATCTTGATGATGAAGTGTCGTTATGGAAAGCATGGTTTACGCCTTCATAAACATATTGTTCATAAGTGATGTTATTTTCTTTCAATGCTTCTTCATAGGCTTTCATTCCTTCGTTGATCCTGGTATCAAGCCCGCCATAATGTAATTGAACGGCCGCTTTTATTTTCTTAACATCCTCTGCTGAAGGCTGTCTTCCATAATAGGACACCGCAGCCCTGAGTTTTGGGATATGAACAGCCAGATGATTCGCCATTGCGCCTCCCCAGCAAAACCCTACGCAACCATAATTCCGGTTCTGATCTTTTCTTGTGGCCAGGTAATCAAATCCTTTCATAAAATTTTGTTGCGTTTCCTTCTGATCAAGTTTGCTGAATAATTGTCGTGCTTCATCCTCATTGTCAGGCGTTCCGCCCAGTGGAGCTAAAGCATTTGGCGCCATGGCAAGGTATCCGGCCCTGGCTACCCGTCTTGCCACATCTTCAATATGGGGATTGAGTCCGCGGTTCTCATGTATAACCATAACCGCTGAATAGCGCGTTTCTTTTTTTGGTCTTGCTACATAGGCTTTCATTTCCGTTGTACCGGTTCCCGCAAAACTGATGTATTCAGTAAATAATTCTTCATCGCCGGTAATGGTTGCTTTTGCATAGTTTCCTTCAAGTGAAGGCAGAATGGCAATGGCCGTTGCCAGGCTTCCTGTAAGTAATACAAGCCTGCGGATAAAATCCTGACGGTTGAGGGGCTTATGCGTGTATTCATCATAGAGCTCAATGATCCGCTGGTCCATAATGCTTTTTGATATCTAAAAATAAGGAAAGAGAAAGGGAAAGAGAAAGAGAATATGGCTTAATATTTTATGCCTGATAAGAAAATTGATTTATGCCGCTGAATATCCTTATAAAAAAAGATCCAGTTCAAAAGGCCAGGATGAAATGCAGGAAGAAGTTCCTTTATTATTTCAAAAAAGGATACGCAGACCCTACTTATGTAAGCTGGGAAAGACAGTATAAACTGGATGCACATTTCCGGTTTCAGCAGCACCTGGACAGGAATAACTATTTGAGGTTGCTGGATCAAAAAAAATACGAAGATATTGCTCAGCTTGCGGTGCGGGTTGAAAGCCGCACCAATCTTTTATTTTCTTTTGAGAAAATGGCCCTTAGGGATGCTGTAAAACCAAAGGAGGGAGCAAAGTCATTCGCAAAAGGCCTGTTTGAATATGTATATGGCAGAGATACGCTGCAGGAAAGGTTTGAAAGTTTTACAGAGGTGATAGCACAACTGCCAAGAAAACAAACCAGGGTTCTGACCTGGCCATTGACCACCGTTTTTGGTTTTCTGGCCAATCCGCAGGAACACATTTTTTTAAAACCCCGTATAACGCAGATTGCTTCCAAAAAATATGCTTTTGATTTTCAATACAAATCAAAACCCAACTGGATTACTTATAAAAGCCTGCTCGATTTTGCCGGACAAATCAGGAAAGACACAGCTGATCTGAAACCACAGGATTTCATAGATCTGCAATC